>CAZHRV010000290.1:0-15020 GCA_964535035.1 uncultured Rikenellaceae bacterium | reverse complement strand
TAACATTTAAGTTTTATTGGTTTAACATATTTATTATCTCTTCCAAATTTTTTTCAGGTTCTTTTAAAACGATCATTTGAATTTTAAGGCTGTCAAGCAACGACTTGATCTTAATTCCGAATTCCCCTGAAATTATCTTTTCTACATTTCGCGATGCCACAATTTGCACCGATGCAGGTCCTGCACCATTTTGCGCATCTTTATTGGGATTAGGGATGAATTCCATTCCTTTTGTGGCAGTATCATAAATCAAAAACCAGGAACAACGGCCAAAACGCTGATCCAGTTTACTTTCAAGATTATTTCCTGTGCTGGTGATTGCGACTTTCATATTTTCTGTTTTTGGTTAATGTTATAGATTCTTCAGGCTCGTAAATGACCTCCTCATAATTCGAAAAAACTATGCTTCTGCATAAAGGGCACTCTTTTACCGCCACCTGCTTATCAGGATTATTAAAAAAACAACCGCATCTTTTACATGAAAACCATTCACTGTCAAAGTAAATCTTGCCTCCTTCAATAATGATCTGTTTGCCTAAAACAAATGCTTCAGCAATTTTCATCCTGGCCCTAGCATAAATGCGGGTCAGGGTAGGTCTTGAAACATTCATAATTACAGATGCCTGATGATGGTTCATCAGCTCATAGTCGCACAGACGTAATGCCTCATACTCTTCAATATGAAGAAAAACATCCTGGGGTTTCCCATTACTGCTTCTTGTTCCATAAGGCCTGAATCCCGATATTACTGGAGGGTTGCATATTCTTCTGAGTCGTATGGGACGTGGTGACATGAGATATGATCAATAGTTCATTACAAAGATAATGAACAATAGTTCATAATCCAAATATTAATAATAGATTATTCTATTAAAGGTCTTAAAACTGACCATTCTGAGTGGGGAAAGACTTTATAAAATTTTATGAAAGAAGGAACAATTAAGCTGTTGAAAATGATTACTATATAGTTTGGGGAAATATAAGAAGGGATGCAATCATTGAACTGAATTATCAGGATCCTGTCACTTTATTTTGTAATGATCCTCAAGGATTTTCCTGAATAGTCCTGAAGGTATGATATATTTCAACATAACAGCCAGCTTCTGTTCAAAAGATGCTATAATGTATCTTTGTTTTGGATTTTTACATTCAATGATTTTTAAAAGCTTACGGGCCAGGATTTCCGGTGGCCATCCTTCCGCTTCATCCTTTTCAATCACTGCCATTGTTTTTTCAAATTGTAAACGGTAGGGATCTTTCGGGGATGAGGGTGCAAGATATTTTCGTCGGTTGGCAGAATTATTTGTATGAAAATCACCGGGATTAATTAATATGACTTTAATATTAAATTGTTTTAGTTCCATTCTCAGGGCTTCACTGAAACCTTCTATTGCAAATTTACTTGCTGAATAGAATGCCTGAAATGGTAATCCCATCATTCCTCCAATCGAACTGACATTTATGATTTTCCCTCCGCCTTGTTTTCTCATATGAGGAAGAACTTCCCGTGTCAGATGGACCATTCCTATAAAATTTGTATCCATCTGTAGTTTAATGTTTTCCAGAGATGAAGTTTCAACGGGGCCTCCTATATGCATTCCTGCATTATTGATCAGGACATCGATTCTTCCCTCTTTCCGGAGAACAGTATTAACAGCGGCAGCGATCGAACCGGCATCTGTCAGATCCATTTTTACAACGTTAATATTATTTTCTGTTTCACAATCCCTGCGGACAGTTCCATAAACAGTATGTCCGGCTTTGGCAAGAAGTGAGGCTGTCTCTTTTCCGAATCCTGAAGAAATTCCGGTTATAATAATAATTTTCATATTTCGATTGCCTTCTTTTCCGGCAAGCGAATAAATCTTTTATATATTCAGCCCCTGCCAGTACTACTGTAATAAACCTTGCTTACAATCAGGGAGATGTCGGGTATAATATTTTTTAATAAATTATAAGTCAGTTACTTGTACGTGTTTTAATATTCCCAGTTCTTTTGCAGCTTTTGTGATCTTATCAATTGATATATCAACCTGCTCTTTTGTATGGGTTGCCATAAGAGAGTACCTTATGAGGCAATCTTCCTTCGGTACCGCAGGGGGAACAACTGGATTTACAAATATACCGTCTGACAGGAGTCTCTGTGTCAGTATAAGAGCTTTAATATTATCACGTATAAAAAGTGGGATAATAGGTGTTTCTGATTTTCCCGTATCGAATCCCATTTCTCTGAATCCTTTAAGTGCATACTGAGTAATTTCCCAGAGGTGGTTTATTCTTTCCGGTTCACTCACCATTATATCAATTGCAGCAAGAACTGAAGCAGCAGAGGCTGGTGTCATGCTTGCACTGAAGATCAGGGAGCGTGAATTATGCTTGATATAGTTAATTGTATCCTTGTCTGACGCAATGAAACCTCCGAGTGATGCAAGTGATTTGGAAAATGTACCCATGATAAGGTCGACTTTATCAGTAAGTCCGAAGTATGATGCTGTACCTGAACCATTCTTGCCGAGGACCCCAATAGCATGTGCGTCATCAATCATTATCGTTGCATTATACCTGTCTGCCACTTCTGTAAGTTCCGGAAGTTTGACAATATCACCCTCCATTGAGAATATGCCATCTGAAACAATCAGCTTCAGACTCTCGGAAGCGCATCGTTTAAGCTTGGATTCCAGTGCCAGCATGTTGTTATGGTCATATTTCAGGACTCTTGAAAAGGATAATCTGCTGCCTTCTATAATAGAAGCATGATCAAGTTCGTCGAGTATAATATAATCCCTTCGTCCCGCAAGCACAGACACCACACCCAGGTTTACCTGAAATCCAGTGCTATAGCATAAAGCAGCATCTTTCCCTGTTAGATCAGCAAGTCTTTCTTCAAGCTTAATGTGAATATCGAGAGTGCCATTCAGAAACCTTGATCCGGCACAACCAGTACCATATTTATCAATAGCTCTTTTTGCAGCTTCCTTTATTTTAGGGTGGTTAGTAAGGCCAAGGTAACTGTTTGATCCAAACATAAGGACATCTTTCCCTTTGATTTTAACCACAGTATCCTGATCCGATTCAATCTCCCTGAAATAGGGATAGATGCCGGCTGCCATTGCTTTTTGCGGAGCATCATACTTAGAGAGTCTTTCCTGTAATATTCTCAAGATCTGTAATTGTTAGTATATGGAGCAAATATAAATATTTATATGAAAGAAAAAATTGCAATATGATAATAACATTTAATGATTTGATGCATATTTGAAGTTTAATATGCCAGAAATAATTCATTTACTTAAAATTTTTAATAATTATGTCAGGGCTTTATAATTACTCTTTATATCTTATCTTCGGTTTTGCATTTCTGGTATTTATCCTGCTGTTTTTTATTTCAGCTCCCTACGGCAAGTTTTTAAGAAAGGGCTGGGGGGCTGTTATCAGGGCAAAATGGGCATGGCTGGTAATGGAATCTCCCTCTACCTTGCTAATAGCGACATTCTTCATCATGTCTGATAATAAGAACCTTCCGCAGGTAATCTTTATAATTGCATGGTTATCACATTATATATACAGAACTTTTGTCTATCCTTTCCGACAGTCGGGGAAAGAGAAACCATATCCGTTGATCCTGGTTCTGATGGCTATATTGTTCAACTGCCTTAATGGCTTTGTAAACGGCTATGGCATTTTTCATATTTATGCCTATGATGTTTCATGGTTACTGTCGTGGCAATTCATAACAGGGGCCATATTTTTTATTACAGGTTTTATAATTAACAAAACTGCTGATGAAAAGCTTCGTAATCTGAAAACGGAGACTCCTGATAAATATGTTATACCTGAGGGCTGGTTATTTGATTATATCTCTTCACCTCACTATTTCGGTGAAATAATTGAATGGGCAGGCTGGGCGGTGATGACATGGTCGCTTCCCGGGCTGGCATTTTTCATCTTTACATTTGCAAATCTTTTCCCGAGGGCAATAAGTTCACACAGGTGGTATAAGTCAAATTTCGCGAAATACCCTGCAAAGAGAAAGGCTGTGATTCCCTTTATAATATAAGTTTGGAGTGACTTAAGTGACTAAAGTACTTAGAGTTATTTATTATTTCATAACTTTAGCTCACTCCACACTTTAGCTCACTCGTAACTTTTTTATTTTATTATTTGGATATTTTTTCTGTGCGGTTTATTTTTGTGCCCGTAATCAATTTTAATAATAAAATGGACGATTATCCGGCGGGTATATTAATTTGAATCCAGGTACAGAAGGATAGCCGGTTTTAAGGTCACTTCCTCCTGTATCACAGGCAGAAAGGAGGTGACTATGACTTCACTTACAACTTTTTATTTAAGCGGAATATTAGGAAAAGAAGCGTTTGATTCTGATGGAGATGCCATTGGTGTAATTAGAGATCTGCTCATTAATGCTGTTCCTTCGGGGCAAAATGATCCGAGTCAGCAGAAGGTTATTGGTGTAAAACTCAGGATAAGAAAGGAAACAAAACTCTATTCTTTCAGGTACTTCAGGGTTTCAAAAGCAAGAGAGATGCTGAATGTGACCTGTACTAATCTTGTTGAGCTCAGGCAGGAGGAGGTTAATAACGGACTTTTGCTTGATGAGAATATTCTTGATAAGCAGATTGTTGATCTTAACGGGCGTAAGCTTGTGAGGGTAAATGATGTGAGGCTTGCAACACTGCCTGCCGGGACCTTTGCTATTGCTGTTGATATAGGTATTGAGGGATTGTTACGGAGAATAGGCATATCTATCCCCATAAAACGGATCCTCTCTCTGTTTAAAATAAAAATACCTGCAAAGTTCATTCTCTGGGATGATGTGCAGGCAATCGATTTCTCCAATCTGAATATAAAACTTTCAAAAAGCTATGCCAAGCTGCAGACTCTACACCCCTCTGATCTCGCTGATATTCTGGAGGATCTTGGTAAAAAATCAAGTACTTCGATTTTTTCAGCTCTTGATGAGGAAAAAGCTGCTGATGTACTTGAAGAACTGGAACCGCATGCCCAGGTACATATAATAGAGAGCCTCCCTGTAGATAAGGCTGTCGATGTTCTTGAAAAAATGCCTGCCGATGAAGTGGCAGATATTCTGGATGAACTGGAAGACGACAAGGCGGAATTGCTACTGCAGGAAATGGAAGAAGAATCATCACAGGAGGTCAGGGAGCTCCTTGAATACAGCGAAAACCTGGTCGGCAGCATCATGACAACCGACTATCTGTCATTCACAGGTACTAAAACAGTTGATGAGGTCCTTAAAGAGCTGCGTGCCAGGAAACCTGAACCGGAAGAGCTTTATAATATGTTTGTTACTGAAAAAGAAGACAAATTAGTCGGTACTTTCAATCTCAGAGATCTTGTCCTTGCAGAGCCTGATGCGGCAATCAGCACTATAATGACATCTGAACCTGTCTCTCTCCTTGATGATGAAAAAACTTCAGCCGTTGCGGAAATTGTATCGAAGTATAACCTGCTTGCAGTTCCTGTTATTGATCAGAATGAACAACTACAGGGGATGGTAGTAGTTGATGATGTTGTCGAAGACCTGATAAGTGAAAGAAGGACCAAAAGCAAAAGATAATATTCCGGGGAAATGACAAGTCTTAAACTAACCAGAAAACGTTTTTTCAAAAGAATGACCATCTTCCTGATGATACTTGGCCCGGGTATCATTACGGGTAGTGTCGATAACGATGCAGGAGGGATTACCACCTATTCACTTGCCGGCGCTCAGTTCGGCTATGGACTGATATGGACGCTGATTCCTTCATTCATTGTACTGGTGATAATCCAGGAAATGAATGCAAGGATGGGAATAGTGACGGGAAAAGGCCTGGCTGATCTGATACGGGAAAATGCAGGAATTAAAATAACTTTTTTCATTTTTCTAGGGTTGCTCCTCACGGGAATAGGGAACACAACAACAGAATTTGCAGGAGTAGCAGGCAGTATGGAGGTGTTCGGTGTCAGTAAATATATCTCAGTTCCTGTGATAGGAATACTGGTGTGGTTTCTTGTGGTGAAGGGAACATACAAGATTGCGGAACGTATATTCCTGATATTCAGTGTGTCCTTGCTGACATATGTTGTTTCGGCAATAATGGGTAAGCCCGACTGGCAGGAAATAGGGGAGGCAGTGATACGTCCGCGGATGGATATGAATACAAAAAGTGTTACTATGGTCATAGGGCTGGTAGGAACCACTATAGCACCATGGATGCAGTTTTATATGCAGTCCACTGTGATAGAAAAGGGCCTGGAAATGAAGAATTACCGGTATACTATTGCAGATATTGTTGTTGGATGTGTCATTACCGTTGTGGTAGCATTCTTCATTATGGTTGCATGCGCATCTACTCTTCATCCTAACGGAATAGCAATAAATGAAGCAAAAGATGCGGCGTTGGCCCTGAAACCGCTTGCAGGTAACCTTGCTTCACAGGTTTTTGCATTCGGGCTGTTTATAGCATCTATTTTTTCGGTTACAATATTACCTCTCGCAACGGCATTTTTTATCTGTGAGGCATTCGGTTTTGAAGCAGGTATTGATAAAAAATGGAATGAAGCCAGGGAGTTTTATATTCTATATACAGGTACCCTGATCATCTCGGCAATAATCATACTCATTCCCAATGCCCCGTTGATACCTATCTCCTTGTGGTCACAGGTTATTAATGGCATACTGCTTCCGGTAGTCCTGATAAGCATGATGATCCTTATAAATAAGAAGAAGATAATGGGGGTTCATGTTAACAGGCAGATCACAAATATAATCGGGTGGGGTACTGTTGCTATTATGATCTGTCTTTCAGTTACCCTCCTTGTCCTCCCGCTCTTAAACAGGTAATAAGGTACTACTTTTCAGGGCATTCATTTCCGGTAAAAGGTCTGGCGATGATCTTTATCGGATCAATAACAACATGTTTTATCATCTTCCTGTTCCCTGCTATAAGCACAAAGAATACTATTGCATCAGGTATTGAGAGCTTCATGAACACCCGGTTTATTAACTGGTAAGTGAACCCGTTATGAATTGCTAAATTAAATGCCAATAATTTTATATTTTTATAAATAACCGGCAATTTTCCTTGGTGATTTTTAAAATGGTAATTTGTTTCAAGCCTTAGTTCAGGAAAATTATATTAATTTTAACATGCAAATGATAGAAAAAAGTTATTGAATCCCTGATGGAGAAAGTTTTTTTCGAATCAGATTCATATTGCACACCTGAGGGAGGGAAACCGGGTTTCTGGAAAAGACTGTTGTCACACAACCAGGTTTTTTTCATCCTTAATTTTATTCATTTAGTATTCAGAACCAGGAAGCAGGCAATAATCGGCAGGTATGATGATAAAGCCTGGGTTGAATCATCTTACAATATTTTCAAATTCGTCGAAAAAACTGGTGGCAAGTTCCATATTTCGGGTATGGAACACATAGCAGAATCGCCTGAACCTGTTGTATTTATAGGTAATCATATGAGCACTCTCGAAACAATGATCCTGCCGGTGATAATTGCACCACGCAGAAGAGTTACATTTGTCGTAAAGGAGAGTCTTATCCGGAATCCTCTCTTCAGGGATGTTATGAAATCAAGGAATCCCATTGTTGTTGGGAGAACCGATCCCCGGAAGGATCTTGAGGCAGTCATGAGCGGAGGAATGGGATTATTATCTAAGGGTATCTCAATTGTAATCTTTCCGCAGAGTACAAGAAGCCTTGAATTCAAACCTGAGGACTTTAATTCCCTTGGCGTCAAACTGGCAAAGAAGGCCGGTGTTAAAATTGTCCCTATTGCACTGAAAACAGATTTCTGGGGGCAGGGTAAAATAGTAAAGGAGCTCGGACCTGTGGATAGCAGTAAACCGATTTATTTAAAATTCGGGAAGCCCTTTCATGTTACTGGTTCAGGAAAGGAAGAAAACCAGAGAGTAATTGATTTCATAGCAAAATCACTTGAAAACTGGGAAAATATATATTGAGTGTATTTTTTACATTTAATTATTTTTTATAGATTTGTATTGGACCATTCAAAATATTTTAAGCTTCCCTATGGCGCATATCATTACGAACGAAGTGATGAATCTTATGATATTAGCAGCACGCTTTCTGATATTTAAAATTATTTACCGATTAAGTAACTCTTAAATTTATTTACAATGTTAACATTAGACTGGATTGTATTAGGGCTCTTTTGTCTTTGTCTGGTAGGTATTATTATCTGGGTACTAAAGCAACAAAAGGAGACTTCAACTGATTATTTCCTTGCCGGGCGTGATGCGACCTGGCTGGCAATTGGGGCATCGATCTTTGCATCCAATATAGGATCGGAACATCTCGTGGGGCTGGCGGGAGCAGGAGCCTCTTCGGGTATGGCTATGGCTCACTGGGAAATGCATGGATGGATCATTCTATTTCTTGGATGGTTCTTCGTTCCGTTTTATTCCAGGAGTAAGATATTCACTATGCCCGAGTTTCTTGAAAAACGCTATAACAGCAGCTCACGGTCTTTCCTTTCAATTATTTCACTTGTTAGTTATGTCCTTACCAAAGTTGCCGTTACCGTATATGCCGGAGGTATTGTTTTCAAGGAGGTATTTGGTATTGAATCAATATTCGGTATTGACTTTTTCTGGATAAGTGCAATCGGACTTGTTTTGCTGACAGGTATTTATACAACCCTGGGAGGGATGAGGGCTATATTGTATACTTCTGTACTGCAAACACCTGTTCTGCTTATAGGATCTCTGGCAGTACTCATCTTTGGGCTTATAAAACTTGGGGGTTGGTCGGAGATGATGGAGATATGCCGGGCAGTTCCAATTAATGATGTCGGTGACAAGATGACCAACCTGATGAGATCGTCTAGTGATCCTGAATTTCCCTGGACCGGAGTTATCCTTGGTTCTGCTATAATAGGCTTCTGGTACTGGTGTACCGACCAGTTCATTGTCCAAAGGGTTCTCTCCGGCCGCAACCAGACTGAATCAAGAAGGGGAGCGATACTGGGTGCCGGTTTCAAATTAACACCGGTATTTATATTCCTGATTCCCGGGATGATAGCATTTGCCCTGAGCCAGAAAGGATTATTGACACTTACTAATTCTGATGCTGCTTTCCCTGCAATGGTCAAGGAGTTACTGCCTGTAGGCTTTACCGGACTTGTTGTCGGAGGTATACTTGCGGCACTGATGAGCTCACTGGCTTCACTTTATAACTCCTCGGCAGCATTATTTACAGTGGATTTCTATCAGAAATTCAAACCGCAGGCTTCTGAGAAAGAACTTGTCAGGATTGGCAGAATAGCAACTATAGTTGTTGTTATACTGGGGATTCTTTGGATTCCTGTCATGAAAACGATAGGGAAAGCATTGTATGCTTATCTCCAGGATGTCCAGTCAATGCTGGCCCCGGGTATACTGGCAGTCTTTTTGCTCGGCATTCTTTCAAAAAGGACTACACCAAAAGCAGGATTCATCGGACTTGTAACAGGATTTGTCCTTGGTATGACAAGGCTTGGATTCGTGGTGTTAGGATCAAATTTGAGCCAGGACTCCATTTTTTACAAGGTTTTCCTTGAATTGAATGCATATCATTATGAAATAATTGTATTCTTCCTTGTAATATTATTAATGGTTGTCGTAAGCACCTTTACTCCAAAAGCAGATCCGGCTGCTATCAGGGGATTGTATGTAGGATCAGCTACTGCCGAGGAGAAAGCCCTGACCCGTGCAAGCTGGAGTAACTGGGATGTTGTTTTCTCTGTCATTATTATAGTAGTGATAATTGCATTTTATTCTTATTTCTGGTAGGAAGAAAAATGGGTAAGAGTTGAAACAAAACTTAGTTGTTATATCAAATTAATGATATGGAAAAAATAAAAAACAAAGAGGTATGGTTTGTAACCGGAAGTCAGCATTTATATGGTCCTCAGACACTTAAACAGGTGGCTGCTGATTCAGCAAAAATTGCAGCTTCTCTTGACAGATCACCAAAAATATCGCAGAAGATCATTTTTAAACCTGTTCTTACTACACCTGAGTCTATAACTGAATTGTGTTCCGAGGCAAGCAATGCGAAGAATTGTATCGGGCTGATAACTTGGATGCATACCTTTTCTCCGGCCAAAATGTGGATAAAAGGGTTGTCTGTCCTTAATAAACCGTTTCTTCATTTTCATACACAGCTTAACAGGGATATACCATGGAAAACCATCGACATGAATTTCATGAACCTGAACCAGTCAGCGCACGGAGACCGTGAATTCGGATTCATCGGTACAAGAATGAGGCTGAGCAGGAAAGTTGTTGTAGGTCATTACCAGGATACTGAAGCTGTCGACCGGATAGCTGTCTGGATAAGAGCTGCTGCAGCTTATGATGATGCCCAGAGCATGAAGATTGCCCGTTTTGGGGATAATATGCGTGATGTGGCTGTAACTGAGGGAAATAAAGTAAGCGCCCAGATGAAGATGGGTTATTCGGTTTACGGATATGGTGTTGGCGATCTGGTTAAGGCAATCAATGAAGTTTCTCCCTCTGCAATAAAAAAACTGCTTGCAGAATACAGTGACGATTATAAAATGACAAAAGCTGTTGCAGGATCTGAAACTCTTAAGGAGGCAGCAAGAATAGAAGCCGGGATGGAGCAGTTCCTTAAAGCAGGAGGCTTCAAGGCATTTACCACCACTTTTGAGGATCTATATGGTCTTAAGCAGTTACCTGGACTGGCAGTTCAGCGCCTGATGGCCAAGGGCTACGGCTTCGGAGCTGAAGGCGACTGGAAGACTGCTGCCCTTGTACGGTCAATGAAGGTAATGGCGCTGGGACTGAAAGGCGGCACTTCATTCATGGAGGATTATACCTATCATTTCGATCCGGAGGGAATGAGAGTCCTTGGAGCTCATATGCTTGAGGTATGTCCTTCAATTGCCCTTGGTAAACCTGCAGTTGAAATTCATCAGCTTTCGATAGGCGGTAAAGCTGATCCGGCAAGACTTGTGTTCAAAACCGCATCCGGAAAAGGGATAAATGCCTCTGTAATAGACCTGGGCAACAGATTCAGGATGATTGTTAACGAGGTGGAGGTCGTTAAGTGCCCTGATATGCCGAAGCTTCCGGTTGCAAGTGTATTGTGGACACCTATGCCCGACCTGAAAACAGGCGCTGCAGCATGGATATTTGCCGGCGGGGCACATCATACAGGCTTCAGTACAGCTGTAGACAAAGAATATATCGAGGACTTTGCAAACATGCTGGGAATTGAATTTGTTCTCATTGATGAAAAGTGTAATCTTGACACTTTCAGGAAAGAGCTGAGAATGAATGAGGTATATTATCATATCTCAGGCGGAATAGTGTAATTGTCCGCCTTCAGGAAATAGAGGATGTAAAAAACGAATTATGAACCCAACATGTATTTGAATATACAAAAACAATATTATATTAATCAACTACATGTGGGTTCCATCATGCCATTAAAATAGATTTTTATATGATGAAACTCTATTCAAAGTATAAAAAACATCTGGTGGCTGTTGATTCAATAATTTTCGGATACGACATACTCGAAAAAGAACTCAAGCTTCTGGTTGTAAAACGGAGTTTTAATCCTGCTAAGGGAAAATGGTCGCTGGCGGGAGGATTTGTTGAACCCGGTGAAAGTATTGATGTTGCCGTTTGCCGCGTACTTCGTAGTCTTACCGGCCTTAAGAATATCTACATGAAACAGCTCTATTGTTACGGTGAACCTTCCAGAGATCCGGGAGCAAGGGTTATTTCTGTGGCTTATTGGGCACTTATACAGATCAAAGATATTGTACAGAAGGCAGCACATAAAAACGGTGCTCACTGGCAGTCAATAAAAAAGCTGCCCAAACTTATTTTTGATCATCCCGATATGGTGAACAGAGCTCTCAAAGAGCTTCGCCTTCAGGTCAGGATCAAACCTGTCGGTTTTGAACTTCTTCCTGAGAAATTTACTCTGGTTCAGCTCCTTGACCTGTATGAAGCAATATACCTGAAAACCATTGACAAAAGAAATTTCAGAAAAAAGATCCTGTCGATGAATATACTTGAAAAGCTAGACGAAAAAGAAAAGGAGACATCGAAGAGAGGAGCATACTACTACAGGTTCAATAAGACGAATTATAAGAAACTGTCAAAGAGAGACTTCTATTTTAACCTGGATGTTGGTTAGAAGTATGGAGTGACTAGAGTGACTAAAGTGGATATAGTATAGAGTTAAATAAGTTTGAGAACATGCTGAATAAGTTAAAGGTCAGTGTTTATAAAGCAAACCTCGATCTGGTAAATCACGGACTGGTAATCCATACCTGGGGTAATGCCAGCGGCAGAGACAAAAAAACAGGACTGATCGTGATAAAACCTTCCGGAGTGAACTATGAGTCAATGAAACCTGATGATATGGTGGTTCTCGACCCGGAGGGAAAAGTAGTTGAGGGCAGGTTCAATCCCTCGACAGATACCCCGACTCATTTACTGTTGTATAAAACTTATGAAAAAATAGGAGGGATTGTCCATACTCATTCAACCTATGCTGCTTCATGGGCTCAGGCCGGCAGAAGCATTCCGGCCTTGGGTACCACTCATGCCGATCACTTCTACGGCGAGGTACCTTGCACCAGAAAACTAAGTAAAGCTGAAACTGAAAATGACTATGAGGTAAATACCGGGAGGGTAATCATCGAAAAAGTTGGTAAGGATGACCCGATGGCAGTGCCTTCGATTCTGGTCAGCTGCCATGGGCCCTTCATCTGGGGGGAAGACCCCGGCAAAGCCGTATACAATGCAGTCGTACTTGAGGAGATTGCCAGGACAGCTTTTTATACAGAACTGCTTGGTAAAAAAGAACCGGTTGACAAATATCTGCTTGATAAACACTATGGCAGGAAACATGGCAGAGATGCCTATTATGGACAGAGAAATAAAAACAATTAACAAATGGTAAAAAAATATGTGATTGGTATCGATTACGGGACCGATTCGGTACGCTCTGTAGTGGCAGACACAGACAATGGAAGTATTATTGGCACCTCTGTATTTGAATATCAAAGGTGGAAGAAGGGTCTTTACTGCAATCCTTCAATAAACCAGTTCAGGCAACACCCGTTAGATTACATAGAGGGACTTGAGCAATCGGTAAAAGGATCCCTCAGTGGACTGAGCAGGGAGGTTATTGATAATATTGCCGGTATTACTGCAGACACGACCGGATCAACACTTGTAGCTGTTGACAGAGAGGGTCTTCCTTTATCATTGAAAAGAGGTTTTGAAAATGATCCCGATGCTATGTTTGTGCTCTGGAAAGACCATACAGCAGTCAGGGAGGCTGAAGAGATAAATGATCTGGCCAGGTCATGGGGAGGAACAGATTTTACAAGGTACGAAGGAGGCATATATTCCTCGGAATGGTTCTGGGCAAAGATCCTGCATGTGATGCGTAACAATGATAAAATAAGAAAATATGCTTTTTCATGGGTGGAACACTGTGACTGGATACCTGCCCTCTTGTGCGGTAATACCGATCCCATGGAGATCATCAGAAGCCGTTGCGCGGCAGGACATAAGGCGATGTGGCACACCGATTTCAAAGGTCTGCCTGATGAAGAGTTTCTGGTCAAACTCGATCCTGTTCTGGCAGGATTACGAGAGCATCTCTACAATGAAACCTGCACTTGTGATGTTCCTGCTGGTAATATCTCCAGGGAATGGGCATCAAAGCTGGGATTGCCTGAAACAGTGAAGGTTGGCGCAGGTGCTTTTGACGCCCATCTTGGTGCAGTAGGAGGCGGGATAAAACCTTACCAGCTTATAAAAGTCATGGGTACATCAACATGCGACATGCTTGTGTCATCTATGGAAGATGTTGGGGATAAGCTGGTTGCGGGGATCTGCGGGCAAGTCGACGGATCAATAATTCCGGGAATGATGGGTCTTGAAGCAGGTCAGTCTGCTTTTGGAGATGTTTATGCATGGTTTGGTAAACTTCTGCTGTGGCCGATAAATGAGATCATCTCAGGAATGGAATGGACAGATAAAAAATCGAAAAAACGAATCTGTGATATTACAACAGACAGGATTATTGATGAGCTTAGCAAAAAGGCTGAACAAATTGCTGACGAGGAGACAACCCTTGTTGCCCTTGACTGGCTAAACGGCAGGAGAACACCGGATGCCAACCAGGCACTCAAAGGAGCTGTCACAGGCCTCTCCCTGGGCTCTGATGCCCCGAGGATATTTAAAGCACTTGTTGAAGCCACCGCATTTGGATCAAAGATGATTAATGAAAGATTCATCTCTGAAGGTATCAGAATCGATGGGGTAATTGCCACGGGAGGAGTGGCCAAAAAAAATCCTTACGTTATGCAGATCGTTGCTGATGTTCTGAATATGCCAATTAAAGTGGCAAGCTCCGACCAAACATGTGCCCTCGGATCAGCAATGGCCGCATCAGTTGTGGCGGGAGTTCATAAAGACATCCCGGCTGCACAAAAAGCTATGGGCAGCGGTTTTGAAAAAGAGTATAAGCCCGATCCTGAAAGAGCAAAGAGATATGAGGCTCTATTCCTGAAGTATAAAAAACTGGGCTCGTTCATTGAGTCACAATTAACATAATACCCGGTGTACCTTTGTGGTTTATTCTTTTCTATCACGAAGTAACACAAAGGATTACAATAAGTTATATAATTCCATCATACCATTAAAATTAAATTATTATATGATGAAAAAGTTACTATTAATTCTTATGACGTTGCTTTTTAGTGCTGTATTTAATGTAAATGCACAGAAAGAAAATGCCGGTATAGCAAACCAGCTGGTAATCATAGCAAATAATGCAGGACCAGTAATCAGCAAGGATATCTACGGCCATTTTTCCGAACATCTCGGGTCGTGTATCTATGGAGGTATATGGGTAGGGACGGAATCATCCATTCCAAATACCTATGGGATCAGGAATGATGTCCTTTTTGCTCTTCGTGA
>CAZHRV010000289.1:0-13891 GCA_964535035.1 uncultured Rikenellaceae bacterium | reverse complement strand
GATATGATCCATTCAATACAGCTCGATATCACAGGTGCGGATGTCTCCTTTGCCGCTCCGTTGTCATTCGATGTAACTATTGCAAAAGGGCCTGTCACTGTTGGAGATATGTTCAAGCTTTACCGGTATGAGAACATGCTGTATACTATGAGTATGACAGGAGAAGAGATCATGAAATATCTCGAATATTCTTATTCAGGGTGGCTTAATACCATGGAGGGGCCGGATGATTACCTGTTAAGGTACCGGCTCGGTAATAATGGGAAACCTGTTCTGACAGACGGAAGAGCCTGGCTCGCAAATGCCTATTACAATTTTGATTCCGGTGCTGGTCTGGAATATATTGTTGATGTTAGCAAACCAGCGGACAGCAGAATAAAAATCATTTCATTTACCGACGGCCGTCCATTTGAAAAACAAAAACTCTATAAAGTAGCAATAAATTCTTACAGGGGATCAGGCGGCGGCGGACATCTCACTTCAGGAGCCGGAATAGATCAGGCGAAACTGCGTGAAAGGCTGATTACATCCACTGACAGGGACCTGAGATATTATATACTGAAGAGTATAGAAAAAAATAAGACCATAAACCCTAATCCACTGAATGACTGGAAGATAGAGCCAGTAAAATGGGTAACTGAAAGGATCCCTGAAGAAAAACTCCTGTTGTTCGGCACAACCACAATTAAATAAGTATATTTGTTTTCAGAAAAATATTGTTTTAATTAAAACCCGTGATATGAAGAAGATATTTAAAAATCAGCTATTTGTTATGATATTATTAATCATCGGTATTTCTTATTCCGGATGTAAAAACAATAGTGTTCCCCAGCCGGAGATTAAAAATATAATCTTATTGATTGGAGACGGTATGGGTGATGCAATTTTATTTGCAGCCAATACGGTCAGCGATCAACCGTTGAATGTTACACAATTTCCTTATTCTGGTTTCAGTATCACATATTCTGCCAGTAATTACGTGACCGATTCGGGAGCCGGCGGTACGGCGATTGCATGTGGCGTAAAGGCAATAAATTATATGATAGGGATGAACCCTGACTCGACGATAGCACCGTCAATAATTGATGTTTTACATCAGCATGGAAAGGCAGCCGGTGTTGTGAGTACAAGTACAGTAACACACGCGACTCCTGCATCATTTGTAGCTCATAACGAAAATCGTAATAATTATGAAGCTATTGCTGCAGATTATCTGAAAGGCACAATAGATGTCTTCATCGGAGGAGGAGAGGATCATTTTCGTAACCGGAAAGATGGTAAAGATCTTACTGTTAATCTGAAAGAACAGGGTTTTGATGTCGTTTATACTCTTGATGAACTTAATGCTTCAAGCTCACAGAAAATAGCAGGTTTACTTGCAAAAGAACATATGCCTACCATGCTGGAGGGAAGAGATGGAGCACTGCCAGCTATGACAAAAAAAGCTATTGAAACCCTTAATAAGGATGAGGATGGCTTTTTTCTGATGGTAGAGGGCTCACAAATAGATTTTGCGGCTCATGCAAATGATGCTGATTATACAATTTCGGAAACAATTGATTTCGACAAAGCAGTTGGTGTTGCACTTGAATTTGCCAAAACTGATAACAATACACTTGTTATTGTCACCGCTGACCATGAAACAGGTGGTGTGGTAATTGTAGGTGGAAATACTAAGGAACATACAGTAGACATTAAATTTGCAATTCCTGATCATTCAGCTGCAATGGTTCCGATATTTTCGTATGGCCCCGGAGCTGAACAGTTCTCCGGAATAAATCAAAACACCTTCTTCTTTGACCGGTTCCTGAAGTTGCTGAAGATCGAAGAATAAAATTTTTTAATTGAAGTTCCGTTATTGTGATGGAGATATTCTGATATGTCTCTTGTAAAATGATAAAACAACCGGAACAAAATAAGGAAGGGAAAAAGTTACCGCTTGTAGAAGATTTTTTTTCAATTCAGGGCGAAGGATTCCATACCGGGAGAGCAGCATATTTCATTCGACTTGGAGGCTGTGATATCGGATGCAGTTGGTGCGATTCACCTTTCGCATGGGATCACGAAATACACCCATTGACTAATGCTGATGATATTGTTGGCCGCATAATTACTTCAGGAACGGATTCTGTTGTAATAACCGGAGGTGAACCTCTTATGTGGAACCTCGATTACCTCTGTTCACAGTTGAAAAAAAACAATATTTCCACTTACCTGGAAACATCAGGAGCATATCCTCTTACAGGCAAATGGAACTGGATATGTCTATCTCCTAAAAAGAATATGAAGCCGGTTACAGAAATATGCAAATTGGCAGATGAACTGAAAGTTGTTATTCAGGAAAAGATCGATTTTAAATGGGCCGAAGAATATCGAAGTCAGGTTAATGAAAAATGCAGGCTTTTTCTTCAACCTGAATGGAGCAGCTTTGAGAGGATCATACCGGAAATTGTTGATTATGTGAAGAATAACAGCGTCTGGAGGATATCTCTCCAGGTCCATAAATATATGCATATTCCTTAAGAATGGTTCGATATCTGATAATAACAGTACTGTTTTTAACCTCCTGCTCAATCACAAGAGAAAGTTATTCACAGAACCTGCATACAACATCCAATAAGGCAGTTAAGGCTTATAATGAAGGTGTTACAGCATATGATTATCTTGACGTTGAAACAGCCGAATCGAAGTTCAGAAATGCCCTTGAAACAGATGCCAATTTCTATGAAGCATATATTATGCTGGGAGAGTTATATACAAGACAAGGAAAATATAATCAGGCTGCTGAAAGCTATTCGAGCGCAGTCAGGCTCGATTCAATGTCATATAAACCTGTTTTCTTTTCTCTGGCAAATGCAGAGATGAAGACCGGTAATTATGCAAATGCGCTTCTGCATTATAAAACTTATTTAAATTATAATGGTTCTCTGCAAAACAGAACAATTGCAGTAAAAAATATACGCAACTGTGAATTTGCCATAGAGGCAATGAAAAATCCGGTACAGTTCAGTCCAAAGAATATAGGAAGTTCAATTAATACCAGCGATGATGAATACTGGCCCTCAATAACTGCAGATGGCCAGACCCTGATGTTCACAAGACAATTACCTTCAGGCCAATCAGGGCCATTCAGTACAACAGCACTGCAGGAGGATTTCTATATGAGCTTTCTCACTGACGAGGGCTGGGGAACTTCAGTAGATGCCGGGCAGCCACTCAATACAAGTTCAAATGAGGGTGCACAGACACTCTCATCAAACGGAAGTTATATGTATTTCACAGCATGCGGAAGACCTGGAGGGCTTGGTAGTTGCGATATATATTTCTCAGCATTCAGAAATGGAGGCTGGTCAACGCCATATAACCTGGGAGCCCCGGTAAACAGCCCTTCATGGGAATCCACTCCATCAATAAACGCCGAAGGAAATCTTCTTATCTTCTCAAGTAACAGGAAAGGAGGGTTTGGCGGCAAAGACCTGTGGTATTCTGTTCTTTCAGATAAGGGAACCTGGACGACCCCGGTAAATCTTGGTAAAAATATTAATACTGATGGAGAGGAGATGTCTCCATTCATTCATTTTGACGGAAGAACATTATATTTCGCATCAGACGGCCGTGCCGGAATGGGAGGATTTGATATCTATTTTTCAAGGATGAATGATGATACCACCTGGACAGAACCTAAGAATCTTGGCTACCCGATAAATACATTCAGTGATGATATGGGACTTGTAATTGAGTCAGGTGGACAAAAAGCCTACTTTTCATCGAAAAGAGATAATATACACGGAAAGGACATATTCTATTTTGAGCTTGATGAATCCATTCGTCCTACTCCGGTTTCATATCTGAAAGGCAGAGTAACTGATAAAGAAACCGGGAAACTGCTGCTGGCTGATTATGAACTGATCAACCTTTCATCAAACAGGATCACGGCCAGAAATACAACTGATGAATATGGTAATTTCCTTGTTTGCCTGCCCTCAGGCAATAATTACGGAATAAATGTCTCAAAGCCGGGATATTTATTCTATTCTGAGAATTTTATGTTCGAAGGAGAGCATACAGTAATGGAACCGTTTATCAAGAGAATCACTTTAAGCCCCGCAAAAGTGGGTGAGAAGATAACCCTTACAAATGTTTTTTATGAATGGGACTCATGGGAGCTTAAAGAGGAATCGATGAGGGAGCTGAACAACCTTGCAGATCTTATCGGATATAATACCGGCCTTATTGTTGAGATTGGCGGGTATACTGATGCTACAGGATCCGATGAATATAATCTTACACTCTCCGAAAAGAGGGCCCTTTCTGTAGTTAATTACCTGATAGGCAAAGGGATATCTCCCGACAGACTCAAGCATAAAGGATACGGCAATTCTTCTCCATTAGGTGATAATTTAACTTCAGAGGGAAGAAAACTGAACAGAAGAACTGAAGCTAGAATAGTTGGTCTTAAAAAATAAGTCCCCTTTAGTGAATTTAGGGGCAAATAAGAAGAGGATGTCTTTTGAGACACCCTCTTCATCTCATGCTTAATTGCATCCAGACATTGTTGCAAAATACTATCAGATTGCGATCATGGTATTGACAAATTTATTTATGTTGATATCTGAGCTTTCTGCTATTTTAACCGGTATGGAAAAATAAATGCCCGCTCCGGTGATGCCGTTACATTCTATCCATACTGTTCCGCCCAGCATACTGATTAGTTTTTTGGCCAGGGTCAGGTTTATCGCCGAAATTGTATCATTGTATTGAGTCAGCGAGTCGTTTAAATCCTCTGTATGAAGAAATTCTTTGCATTTGAAGTAACCCTGGCCGGAGTCAATTACATAAAAAGTTAGCTTATTGTCCCTGAAATAGTAGCCAATCTTAATATAACCTGATCTGGTATTTAAAAGTGCATTCTGAAAAAGGTTACAAATTACCCTGAATACCCTGTCAGAATCAATAAAAACCTCAGTTACTTCATTAAAACTGCTATCGGTGATTAATGTCAAATCCTTGTAGACTTCTTTCTTAAGTATTACCCTGAATTCTGAAAAAAGATCGTCCAGAAGATTGTTGAGTTTGCAGATCTTTAAATTTGTTTTTAAATTACCTGTTTCAATTATTGCTGAATCAAGAAAATTATCCAAAAGGCCAACAAGCTGCTCACATGAGGCAAGGATCTGGTCGCAGTACTCTTCTCGCTCTTTCTGGTTGCAACCATTTTTGTTCATGAGGAATGAAAGCGCAACTATTGCATTCATATGCGTTCTCACTTCATGGGACATACCTTGCAGTACTGTGGGACAATTTATCATGTTAGTTAAAGAATTCAAATCCCGTAATCCGTCACATTCCTCACTGTTTTTATCAATATCCATCTTGAAAAAAAATAATATGGAGATATATATTTATTTCATTTTTCTCATTATCCGCGCTGCATCCTTTTTATATATGCTCTCCGATCCTTTTATCTGGTTCAGGACATCAGCAGCTTTTTCCATTTCTCCGGTTTTAAGGTAACATAGGGCAAGGTGCCATTTAGCATCCTCCAAAAACAGGTTGTCGTTATTATCAATAACCTTTATGAATGAATGCTTTGCTTCCGGGTAGTCTTTGAACTCGAAATTGGACACTCCATATAACATGGTGGATTCCATATATTTCGGGTCACTGGACATAACTTTACTGAAATAAAGGGCAGCACTTCTGTAATCACGGATGTTATAATACTCAATTGCCGTTGAATAATCAGAATTTAAAATGGCTTGTTGAGACCTTGAGGGTGTAGTAACCTCATAAGATTTGTAGAATCGGTCGAGAATCTCATCACTGGTCAGGCTTTTGCCGTTAAAAAGAATAATAATACTGCCGATCAGGATGAAACCGGCAATTGCTGCAGCGTATCCTAGTGGAATACGCTTAATCCCGTTTTTAACAGGTTTTTCTGCTGCCCTTTTACTTTCAATACTTGAAAGCTTGCTTCTTAACTGAATAACATCATGGCTTTTAAGAACCATATCAGTTTTTTTCCTTAATTCAACTTCTCTCCGAAGCTGCTCATTTCCATCCAGTTCTTTAAGGAACCATGTCAGTTCAGCTTCATTCATCTCTCCGGAGTTATACCTTTCGATGAAATAAGAAAAGTCGATTGGTTTAATAAATTCTTTCATATGCTGTTTTTTATAATTCTGTCAAATCGTTAGCCGTTATTTCACTGTTAATGAAACTCATTATCTAATATGCTGTATATCATACAGATATAGCATCATATTAATTTGTATTAAATATACTCTTTCCTACAGAGTCACAATAAGTGACAACTCCCTATGATTTACCTGCGACCAGGTAAATCAATCCCTGTCTCAATGACAGGCCTCTTCTTTTTTATCAGATTTTTACTGTTGGAGGATTAGGTAATATTATTTGTTCACCTTCGCCCTCACCACCACGTACTTTAATCATTTCGTCGTTTGATAATACAAACTCAGCAAAAATGTCTTTCGTTTTTTCGTAATTCAGGGTTTTCATAGTTTTCATTTTAAGTATTGAAACTAATTCAGGGTATTTCAATACTACATGTCATATATCCCTGATTTGTGACATAAAAATAGCAGAAAAAAATTGATTTTTATAACAAACGCAGATAATCAGCTAATTAGAAAATTAGAAACCTGAATAAAATATGTTAGTTTTATTGTTGATAAAAATGGAGGGTGTAATCATGCTGATGAACAGAAGAAAAAGAAGACCCCTTTTTTTTGCATTGCTCCTCCTGATCTCGGGAGTAACATGCATATCTTCTGTAAAACCTGTTCAGCAGAAACAAACCGTTTCACTTAAAAGGATAGGATCATCCATTGGTACCCTCTATTCTGCCGGAGATAATGCCGGATTATTGTCACTTTCCGATACACTTATAAAGAGCTTGGCTGTCATTGTATCTGACAGCTCGGAACTTGCTGAGATATACTATTATATCGGGGTCTGTAAATTACTTGCGGAAAGACATAAAGAGGCTATTCCCTGGTTACATCTTTCTGTAGATTTCAAAAAAAAGCTGGGGATCATTGACGATCATTATGCCAAAGGCATCTACAATCTCGGTGTGGCTTATAACTACCTGGGAGAATTCATCAGAGTTTTCGATTATATGCTGCAGTATATTGACGCCGGTACAAAATTGTACGGATCTTACAGCCCGGAGATTGCAACGGCGTATTCAACAATTATCGGAGCTTCTCTTGAAAATAAGGATTACGAGAATTTTCGGAAATATACATTTTTAACACTTGAAATCCTGAATTTTAACAAGAATGTATTGACTGATGAAGAACTGAGCAGTCTTTATCTAAACATCGGAGCTGGCTATGCCCGGCAATATGATTATGCAAAGGCAAGAATCTATTTTGAAGAGGTTGAGTCAATTCTTAATAAAGGTAATGTATCACATGATCAGAACTATATCAATCTGATCAATAACCTGGCAATAACATATGGAAAGCTGGGATTAGCAGAAAAGGAAGCAGAATATTTCGAGAGGGGAATTGAGATGGCAGAAATCAGTAACTCATACCTTGCGTACAATATGATTAACAGCTATGCAATTGAGCTTGGCAACGCGGGTAAGATCTCAAGAGGAGAAGAATTGCTTTCTGCTCTGCTTGTGAAAGCAAAGGCAGTATTTGGAACTGATTCAAGGTTTTACTGCGAAGTACTGAAAAATTATGCTGAATATCTGAGGATCTATATTAATGATTACCGGAGTTCCCTGAAATTTTATTCGCTTTGTCTCGATTACCTTGACCGGCATGATGATGATGTTACCTTAAAAGAATCGGTGATCGCAGGTTATGCAATGGCGCTGTCAGAAACAGGAGAATCCCGGAAGGCACTGGAAAAGATACAGGAACTCCTGTTTTCAGAAATAGCTCCGGAGAAAATTCCGGATCTTTATGAAAATCCTGATCCTGAAATACTTAAGGCAGACAATCACACATTACGGATATTTCGGACTAAATATGATATATTATGGAACTTGTATGAAGCATCTGACGAATATGATGTCCTTGTATCAGCTGCCGCTACCTCTGAATTAATAATAAACCTGATCGAAAGAATAAGAATAAGCATAAGCGAAGAGGAAAGCAGGATAATCCTGGGCGACAATTACAGAAGATCATATCTTAATTCAATACGTGACTTTGAACTATGTTTCAGAAGCACCGGAGAACACAGGTTCCTTGAAAAAACGTTTGAGTATGCTGAAAAGAGTAAAGTAGCGGGCTTACTTGCAGCTACTCGCGAATTGAATGCCATTAACTTCCATATTCCACCGGTAATTGCAGAGCTTGAACGCTCTCTACAAAGAGAGATAGGATATTATAACTCTAAGATATCTGCGGAGAATGAAAAGGAGAAACCTCAAAAAGAGATGCTATCTGAATGGAATGAGAATCTGCTGGAGGTTGTTAAAAAAAGAGACTCGCTGATTTTAATATACGAGCGGGATTATCCTGAATACTATGCCTTGAAATATAATACTACCGTTCCTTCAATGGAGGATGTACCTGCTATAATAGGGCGTAAAGATAATTATCTGGACTACATTGTTTCTGACTCCCTGCTTTATATTCTGGTAGTAAACAGGAAAAATCAGCATCTGATTACTGTCACAATAGACTCTGTTTTCATTAACAGAATCATGGATTTCAGGAAGCATCTCTCAAGTCCTTATCTGTCAGAGTACGCGAGAAAGAACTTCAATTCATATCAGGAGATCGGATATGATCTCTACAAAAGACTGATTGAGCCAGTCCGTAAATATTTCATTTCATCCGATCTGCTGATTTCTCCCGATAATCTGCTCTCTTACCTTCCATATGAAACATTTTTAACTTCAACATATGGCGGGGAAGAAATTATGTATCGAAAATTGCCCTATCTGATGAATGATTTCAGTATCTCATATACTTATTCTGTTTCATTCATGCAGGAGGCTGGAAGTGGCACAAATGGCAGAGCAAAAGATCTAATTGCATTTGCCCCTATGTACACCCGTGCCCTGAATGTTGATTCATTATTCCTGAAACGGCAGACTGGAGACGAAATTCTGGATGACCTGCCATATTCACGACAAGAGGCAGAATATGTAGCCCGGATTTCTGAAGGAGTACTTTTTCTGAACGATAATGCCAGAGAATCTGCTTTTAAGGCTGAAGCAGGAAAATATGATATTGTTCACCTCGCCATGCATACATACCTTAATGACAAAAATCCTATGAACTCCGCAATGATATTCATGCAAAACGGAGATATGCCCGAAGATGGATTGCTGAATACTTATGAAGTTTATGGGATCCCGTTGAAAGCCCGGATGGTGGTGCTCAGCTCCTGCAATACAGGTTCTGGTTCATTGTCTTCAGGTGAAGGTATCCTGAGCCTTGCACGTGGATTCTTATATTCAGGTAGTCAGTCAGTTGTGATGTCAATGTGGGAGATTGAGGACAGGTCAGGAACTGAAATAATCAAACTATTTTATGACAACCTGCTGAAAGGAAAATCAAAAAGTGTATCATTGAAGAGAGCCAGGTTGGAATATCTGAAAAATGCAAGCCAGCTGAAATCCCATCCATACTTCTGGTCTTCTCTGGTTATTTATGGCGACGATTCCCCGGTTTTTGCTTCACGAATGCTGGCAATAGTTTTGGGAAGTTTTATATTTATCCTGGTTCTTATAATAGCTTACCGGTTAAGGTACCGTAAATACTCCTGATATTCGGCGTCCTTTTTTACCAGCTCTATAAGCGATTCCTTACAAAGATACTTCTTCCTGCGGGTGTATATCTCATTCTTCAGATTCAGCCTTAAAGCAATCTCTTCATAAGATACACCGTCTGAATATAAGGAAAGTAATTTCTGACAGTCAGGTTTTAATTTTATAAAAGCCCTCGAAACAATCCTTTCAAACATCAGATCATTTGATTCATCAGCATCCGCTTCATCAGGAATATCGATGTCAAGTTCTATGGTTTTTCTCTTTTTTCTCAGCTGAGCATTCCAGACATTCCGTGCCACTCCGAAAAAATAACCCTTCAGGTCTGAAGTCAGATTCAGGCTCTCTTTATTAACCTGGCTGTATAATATGATGATTGAATCCTGAAATACATCAGAAACATCCTCGTCTGTACCGCTGTTTTTAATAACGTGATTTTTAACTGTTTGAAAATAATTATCATACAGCCACTCAAGGGTTTTTTCATCCTGATTTTTAATACCCTCGATAATGTTTTTATCTGAAATTCTTTTAAACAAACCCGCAATGATACAGTACCAACTGGCAAATATAGTATTTCACTCAGGAATACAGTTGAAAGATAAAGCAGGATTTGATTTTATAAGAAGTATCGTTATGTCCTATGCAAAATATAAATATCTTTATCTGATATAACAATCTATTTCCGCAAGAGAGATGTCTTTCCCGTTTGTAAAACAGCCTGATGCCATGGATTGCGGACCTGCATGCCTGAAAATGGTTGCAGCGTTTTACAAGAAGAGCTTTTCTCTCGAATCTATCCGCAAGAAGTGTTTTATAACCAGGGAAGGAGTATCATTTTTGGGTCTTTCTGAAGCTGCCGACTCTCTTGGCTTCAGGACTATAGGAGTTAAGATCGCCTTTGAAATGCTCACTGAAAATGTTCCTTTGCCATGTATAGTGCACTGGAAGCAGCGTCATTTTATAGTAGTCTATAAAATCAAAAATGACAAAATATGGGCGGCTGATCCTGCTGTGGGACTGGTAAAATATGACCGTGATGAATTTACTAGAAACTGGGCATCCACAATGACGGATGGTAAACCGGCAGGTCTTGTTTTGATAATTGAACCTACTCCTGCATTTTATGAAAAGGAAAGCGAACATGAAAAATCACGTGGATTCAGATTCCTTTTTAAATATTTCCGGCTTTACGATAAGTATTTTTATCAGCTTATTCTTGGTCTGTTGATTGGAAGCTGTATACAGCTCATTATCCCTTTCCTTACACAATCGATAGTTGATATCGGTCTGAATAATAACGATATAGGCTTCATTTACCTGATCCTTTTTGCCCAGCTTGCTCTGGTAATAGGACGAATGTCGGTTGAATTTATCAGGGGATGGCTTCTTTTACATATCGGTACCCGGGTCAACGTTGCAATAATTTCAGGTTTTCTACAGAAACTTATGTCATTGCCAATATCCTTTTTTGATACAAAACTTACCGGGGATATCCTCCAGAGAATTGAAGATAACAACAGGATCGAAGAATTCCTGACGTCGGCAAGCCTTTCAATATTATTCTCATTCTTTAACCTGGTAATATTCGGAATAGTACTGGCGATTTTCAGCATCAAGATACTTGCCCTGTTCCTGACAGGATCAATATTATATATTTCTTGGGTATCGCTGTTCATGAAGCCGAGAGCAAAACTTGATCATCTGCGTTTCAAGCAGATGTCAGTTGCAGGCAGTAAACTTATAAACATTGTTAACGGGATACAGGAGATAAAGCTGACACAGAGTGAGACAAGTAAGCGATGGGACTGGGAGAAGCTGCAGGCATCTCTGTTTGGACTAAAGGTAAAAGGACTTGGCATCATTCAGTATCAGTCAGCCGGAGCCACATTCATCAATGAGGTCACAAACCTGTTGATTACAGTTGTTGCTGCAACAGCTGTTCTGAAGGGGGTAATGACTCTGGGTATGATGCTCGCAGTTCAGTTTATCATAGGCCAGCTGAATGTACCTGTAAACCAGATCATTAACTTTTTTCGGGTATCACAGGATGCAAAAATGAGCCTTGACAGGCTGGCCGAAGTACATGAAATGGAAAACGAAGAGTTTGAACCCGAAATGAAGGTCAGGAAACTTCCCGAAAAGAAGGATCTGTTTATAAACAATGTGTCATTTCAGTATGAGGGACCTAATTCACCTTATGCACTTAAAGATGTGGATCTTTATATAGAGGAGAACAAGACAACCGCAATTGTCGGTACCAGCGGAAGTGGAAAAACAACTCTGCTTAAACTTATTCTTGGGTTTTATAAACCGGTAGCAGGAGAGATACTTGTGGGCGACACTCGACTCCCAAATATCAGCCTGAAAATATGGCGCGAAAAGACAGGAGCGGTAATGCAGGATGGATTTCTTTTTCCTGAGTCAATAGCATCGAATATTGCTCCGGGTATAGCTGAAATTGACGAGGGAAAAATGGTGAAAGCCGCTGAGATAGCAAATATTAAAGGATTCATAGAGTCGCTGCCACTTGGATATAACACAAAAATAGGCGCAAATGGACATGGACTGAGCGAAGGACAGATGCAGAGACTGCTGATAGCACGGGTCGTCTATAAGGATCCGGAGATAATTATTTTTGACGAAGCCACCAATTCACTCGATGCAAATAATGAAAAGGCAATCGTTGAGAATCTTGCCGGTTTCTTTGAAGGCAAAACGGTGATAATTGTAGCTCACAGACTAAGCACTGTAAAGAATGCTGATAAAATTATTGTTATGGATAACGGGAGAATAGTGGAAACAGGAACTCATGAATCCCTTATTCAAAACAGCGGAGCCTATTTTAACCTGGTGAAAAACCAGCTTGAACTTGGAAAGTAAACAGGGAAGATGAAAAGTAACAAACCTGAAATACTATACTCTGATCCTGTTCAGGAAATAATCTCAAATCCGCCCAGGAGGATAATAAGATGGGGGACAACTGTAATATTACTTGTATTCGCTGTATTGATATTTTTATCATGGCTGATAAAATACCCTGATGTGGTACCTGCTCCTGTTGAAATTACTACCGTGAATCCGCCGGTAACACTGATAAGTAAAATAACAGGCCGGATTAATAAATTATATGTGAGTGACGGGGAAAAGGTTTTGCAGGGAAGACTGCTTGCAGTGATGGAAACTGCAGCATCAATACGTGAAATAGATCTGCTCAGGACAATTATTGATACAATCAGAAAACCTGCTGCATTATTAATTAAATCATTCCCTGATTTGTATGAGCTTGGTGAGCTCCAGGTATATTACGCATCCTTCATGAAGGTGCTTTCTGATTACAATACATATATCACCAATGATTTTTATGGAAGCAAGATCCTCTCAACAACCGGGGAGATAGACGGAATACAGGAATATATTGAAAGGATAAAGATCAAGGAGGAGCTTGTCGCCCAGAATCTGGAGATCGAAAAAAGGAAATATGAAAGAGATTCAATACTGTTTTCCGGCAAGGTTTATTCGGAAAGCGATATAGAGAATTCGAGACAATCATTTATCAGGACCAGCCTGGAACTTCAGGAAGTAAGGCTTGATCATTCAGCCAAGGTAATTGAGCTTGCTGAAAAAAGGCAACTGCTTCAGGATTACAGGATAAGCAGACAGACCGAGAAGGAGAAACTCAGATCTGCCCTGGAGGAAACGCTGCTGAACCTTAAAGCACAAATGAAGATATGGCAAAACAATTATCTTCTTATTTCTCCTGTTGAGGGTAAAGTGGCTTTTACTAAGTACTGGAGTGAGAATCAGTCTGTTACTATCGATCAGTCTGTATTATCTGTTGTGCCGGAAGAGACTGGTGATTTCGTTGGCAGAATAAACCTGAAAATGCAACGATCCGGGAAAGTGAAGATTGACCAGATTGTAAATATTAAGCTGAGTGGATTCCCTTATCTGGAATATGGTATGATCAGGGGTGTAGTTAGTTCGAAATCTCTTGTGCCTTCCGGTGATGCCTATATAATAGAAATATTCCTTCCAAAAGGACTAACTACCCTGTATGGACGGGAACTCGATTTTTCCCAGAATATGCAGGGAACGGCGGAAATAGTTACTGAAGATTTAAGA
>CAZHRV010000288.1:0-1537 GCA_964535035.1 uncultured Rikenellaceae bacterium | reverse complement strand
TGGTGATTATACGTACGTTACTGCTATTGTTTCCTGTCGGATCATTTTCGTCATCATCTTTGCTACAACTAACGAGAACAAAAATAAATGGAATAGCTATAAGAAAACTAAGTCTGTTTAACATGATAAAAGATTTTTAATAAATAAGAGATTATTTTAAAGGTACTGATATTACAAAAACATTGAATTGGGATAAATATATTAATTAAATATTAAATATAGAAAATAGAACCATGAATAAATAAGATTTATGTATTTCGCACAATTTTTGGGATTCAAGAAAAACGATTTTGTTAATGCATAAAGATATTGACCCTCATCGTTGTCACGGTTTTTTGTAGGAGACACTACAGTAGGACTTATTTCTTTTGCTGTAAAGGGAACTCAAAGCAGCTTAGAAAGGCACTTTTGGCTATATATGTGATGTGAAAGGCTATAAATAGTCATTGAATTGTGAATTATTATCACTGTTTGCGCTTTATTTTCAGTTGCTCCGTCAGGGCTCGAACCTGAACTTTTCTGATCCAGAGTCATTAATTAATATAATAGATTTACATTAACACATTGATTATTAATCCAATTATATTAAGACAAAATCATTACATTTCCATTATTTAAGATCTGTAATCCCCAAAACCTGGCAAGAACCCGGGAAGATTTTCCGAATAGATTATGATTGACTTACTTGATACCTGTCTCCTGGTAGAGAAGAGGACAACGTTTTTTACGATTTGGCTGCGCCGAGCTCGTCACGATACATCGTGACTCGGTTCTACTTCAGTCATACTATCTTCTTCTTCTTCTTGCGTAACCACCGCCAGCTCCACTTTTCAACTGTGCAAATTGATGCAAAACCCTGTAAATATTAGTTTTACAGGGTTTTTTATTTTAATCCAACGGATGAAAAAGAAGCACAAATTCTGATTTTTTATTTTGATAAGATTACTTAGCAATCTATGCATCGGTTACTTTTAGTATACCGGAAAGATCGTTACAGTTATTCCAAAGGTGGAATGATCCGGTATCCTCCCCAAAACAATTAATGGTCAGAAATTAGTGCCAAAAACATTGTCCTCACCCCCTGTAATTGGCATATTAAAAAAACAAACATCCATTTGTTTGTGAAGATGGAGCATCAATTGATTGGCTAAAATCAAATACTAAGTTAATACGATTGTGTATCTTTATAGTTTCGTATTCATTAGGCTAAAATCACTTCCTCTTACCTTTAGTCTTTACAAATGAAAAAAACTAACAAATCTGAAGCCGAAACCCTTCGCCAAAAGGCAGAAGAGTTGCTGAAAAAGAAATCGTTAAAAACAGATTCGCAACTTTCTGAAACCGATATCCTGAGACTCAATCACGAACTTCAAGTGCACCAGATAGAGTTGGAAATGCAGAACGAAGAACTCAAACTGGCAAACAAGCAGGCTGTAGAGCGCAATCAGGCGGAAGAGGCGCTGAAGGAAAGTGAAGAACGCTTCCGTACCTTATTTGAAAATAGTACAATAGGGATTTACAGAACAACTCCTGACGA
>CAZHRV010000287.1:0-11182 GCA_964535035.1 uncultured Rikenellaceae bacterium | reverse complement strand
TTTTGCATCGGCAGGAGCTATCTGCTTGTATTTCTTTAATTCCTCTATTGCCTGCTTGTATTTGCCGTTTTTTTTCAGGGAGGCTGCATACCATAGTTGTGCTTCCGGTTTTGTGGCTGCTGACCGTACAGCAAGTTTATACCATGTTTCCGCATTCCTGGGATTATTTACCAGCCGGTAACATTCCGCGATCATATATATCAGCTCTGCGCGACCAATCTTGTCTGATCTTTTTGTTTTCGAATAAGTGTCTTTGAACAAATCGATCGCTTCGTAATATTCACCGGCTTCAAAAGATGAATAAGCTCTTTCGGCTTTTCTCTTCTGGGCAGGTGATTCCTGGAGCACGATGAACATCATTAGTATTAATAAGAATAGAAACCTTTTCATGCTATCCTCTCTCTCCGGCCATAAAAGTAATTATTTTCATTAGATTGACATTAAATACTAACGCTCGGCTATTACAATTATTATTAATATGAAGAGGCTGTATAAACAGTAGGGACGTTGTATTCAACGTCCCTACAAATAAAACAAACCTGAATACTTACCTTGTAAACAGCAGTTCTCTGTATTTTGGCAGCGGCCAAATTTCATTATCAACCATAAGTTCAAGTTTATCGATATGATAACGTATATCTTCCAGGTATGGTTTGACCTTTTTTTCATAGGCAAGGGCTTTCTTAAATGAGTCTTCTATGACATTTGCCTTTTTACGCTCCTCAATCATACTATCGACCATTTTTTTAATATTTGTAATATGGTCAGAAATTTCTATTATCATTTCTTTTCTGGCACCTGCAAGCCGCTCATATTCAAGGTCATTGAAAATATCCTTTAATCCTTTAACATTTTCTATAAGGGATGTCATGTAACGAATTGCAGTCGGGACAATATGGTTTATTGCAAGGTCGCCCAGAACCCTTGCTTCGATCTGTACCTTCTTCGTGAATTTATCAAATTCAACTTCAACACGGCTTTCAATCTCTTTTTCTGTAAAAATTCCTGAACCCATAAGCACCTCTTTCGAAGCAGGCGTCAGATAACATTTAAGTGACTCAGGAACACTTGGGATATTGCATAATTTTCTCTTTGCGGCTTCTGTCTGCCAGGCTTTGCTGTAATTGTCCCCTTCAAAAAGAACATTTTCAGATTCAAGGATGTATTTCTTCAGAACCTGGAAAATAGCTTCATCCTTTTTTCTGCCTTTTTTGATTATCTGATCAACCTCTTTTTTAAATCTTGTAAGCTGGTAAGCAACGGCAGTATTCAAAACAATCATAGCGGCGCTGCAGTTTGCCGAGGAACCAACAGCCCTGAATTCGAACTTGTTTCCTGTAAAGGCAAAGGGAGATGTCCGGTTACGGTCTGTATTATCCAGTAATATCTCAGGAATTTTACCAATACCGAGTTTCAGTTCTGTTTTCAGGGCCGGAGTCATTTTCCTGTCAGTTACCTTGTCGACAATACTGGCAAGCATATCAGTAAGATATGAACCGAGAAAAACTGAAATAATAGCCGGAGGAGCCTCATGGCCTCCAAGGCGATATGAGTTTGACTCATTCATTACCGATGCCCTGATCAGCTCATTACTGTCGTATACTGCTTTTATAACATTTACCAGGAAGGTGAGGAACTGAAGATTGGTTTTAGGATTCTTGCCCGGAGAAAGAAGGTTAACCCCGGTATTGGTTGCCATTGACCAGTTATTATGCTTACCGGATCCGTTTATTCCTGCAAACGGTTTTTCATGAAAAAGTACCCTGAATTTATGTTTGCGGGCCACACGTTTCATAATATCCATAAGCAACTGATTGTGATCAACCGCCAGATTTACCTCCTCAAACATCGGGGCACATTCAAACTGGTTGGGAGCTACTTCATTATGGCGCGTTTTTACTGGAATACCCAGCTTATGAGCAGTACATTCAAAATCTTTGATAAAACACATTACCCTTTCCGGAATCGATCCGAAATAATGGTCAGCAAGCTGCTGGTCTTTCGACGACTGATGTCCCATGAGTGTTCTTTCAGCCAGTACAATATCAGGACGTGCATAAAATAATGCTTCATCAATAAGAAAATATTCCTGTTCTACACCAAGAGTTGCAATTACTTTCTTCACATCTTTATCAAAATATTGACAAACATCAACTGCAGCCCTGTCGAGCTCAGAGAGTGCTTTGAGCAAGGGTGCCTTATAATCCAGAGCCTCTCCGGTATATGAAACGAAAATTGTGGGTATACAAAGGGTATCTCCTACAATGAATACAGGCGATGACACATCCCATGCAGTATATCCTCTTGCCTCGAATGTATTTCTTATACCTCCGCTCGGAAAGCTGGATGCATCTGGTTCAGACTGAACAAGAAATTCACCTGAAAAATTTTCTACTACATGACCGTTATCACCCATTTCCAGAAAAACGTCATGTTTTTCAGCAGTTCCGTCAGTAAGCGGATGAAACCAGTGAGTGAAATGTGTAACACCCCTCTCCATTGCCCATGCCTTTAGCCCTATTGCCACCTGGTCAGCCTCCTGCCTTGAAAGCGATTTCCCCTCTTCAATAGCTTCTTTTACAACCTTAAAAGCCTCTTTTGAGAGGTAATGTTCCATTTTGTGAAGATCAAAAACATCTGCTCCGAAATATTCAGAGATGACTTTTGTTGGTTCCTCAAAATCAACAGATTCCCTGTTAAATACTTCTTTTAATGCACTAAATCTTAATTCTGCCATAACAAAGTTTTAATAGGTTTTTTTACAAACAGGCGTCAAAAATACATAACTTTTCAAAAAAAACCCTTAAAATGATACTACTTAATTAAGAAAAGTGCATTTTTTTTTGATAACACCCTCTTTATATCTGACCTCTTTCAAAAATTGAGTAAGAAAAAAAGGTTGCCATTTAGGTAACCTTTTTACTATGCTTAGGAAGTATATCTATTCTTAATTATCGTAATAAAGTGCAAATTCGAATGGATGAGGACGTAATGACAATTCGAGAATTTCATTTTTTATCTTATAATCGATGTATGTTTCAATCAGATCGTCTGTAAATACGCCACCTTTTGTAAGGAAGGAATGATCCTTTCTTAAGGCCATCAGTGATTCAAAAAGAGAACCCGGAACATTTTTAATCTGAGCCTTTTCTTTCCCTGAAATTTCATAGATATTTTCATCCAGCGGTTTTCCCGGGTCAATTTTATTTTCAATACCATCGAGTGCTGCCATTAAGATAGCTGTAAAGGTGAGGTAACCGTTACATGTAGGATCCGGGCAACGGAATTCAAAACGCTTGGATTTCGGATTAGTTGAGTACATAGGTATTCTGACTGCTGCAGATCGGTTACGTGCTGAATAAGCAAGGTTTACAGGAGCCTCAAAGCCTGGTACCAATCGTCGATATGAATTTGTTGTTGGAGCTGCAAATGCAAGTAATGAAGCTGCATGTTTTAATACACCGCCTATGGCCCATAGACCTTCCTGAGACATTCCGGCATATTTATTTCCTGAAAATAGATTTTCCCCTGATTTCCATATTGAAAAGTGAATATGCATTCCACTTCCGTTATCCTGAAAAATAGGCTTAGGCATAAAGGTTACTGTTTTATCATGTTTTAAAGCAACATTCTTAATAATATATTTGTACCACATTAATTGATCGCTCATTGTCATTAAGTCGGCATACTGCATATCAATTTCACTCTGTCCTCCTGTAGCTACTTCATGATGATGAGCCTCTACTTTAATACCGATCTTTCTCATTTCCTTAACCATATCAGCTCGCAAATCACCGTAAGTATCAGTAGGGCTTACCGGGAAATATCCCCCTTTGTAACTTGGTTTATACCCCAAATTAGGTTCTTCAATACGGTTTGAATTCCAAGCACCCTCATCGGAGTCGATCTGATAAAATCCAGCATTTTGTTTCTGATCAAATCTAATCTCATCAAAAATGAAAAATTCTGGTTCGGGTCCGATAAAAGCGGTATCTCCTATTCCAGATTTCTTTAAATAAGCAGTGCCCTTTCTGGCAACATATCTCGGATCGCGGGAATAATTCTCTAATGAAATAGGATCAAGAATATCTGCTATTACACTTATTGTCGGTTCCTTAAAAAATGGGTCGAGTTTAGCTGTCGAAAGATCAGGGATTGCCAGCATATCCGACTTATGAATGTCCTGCCAGCCTCTGATCGAAGATCCATCAAAACCTAAACCTTCTTTAATTGTTCCTTCGTCCCATAAATCAACCGGATAACAACAATGTTGCCATGTTCCAAGTAAGTCGACAAACTTAAGATCTACCAGTTCGGCTTCATGCTTTTTTGCAAAATCAAAGAATTCTTTTAGTGTCATAAGAAATGTCATTTAAGGTTATAAAAAAATAATTGTTATTTCAATTCCAAAAATTAAAATTTTATTTTCTGCAAATATATAAAATAATTGACTTAAGTCTATTTTATTTATACATAAAATAAAATTTTATGTATTTTTTAACAGAATTTAATGATATTTGCCTTGTTTTTTTCGATATGGGGTATTTTTAAGGGGGGGAGGGGGTTAAAATCTGAATTATTTATTATTTTCTTTTTCTTTCTTATGCATTAACCGAGATCATACTTAATAATTATTAGTTAGAATTTCTATATCAGGTCTTTATATTCCATCATCTCCGATTTTATATTATCTATCGGCCATTTTAATTATTCTTCATATTTTTAAGGATTATAATATTAGATAATAAGATTGTTAATACAATATACAATGTAGTAATTAACTTTTTTTATTAATATACTTAGTCCCTCATACGATTGTAAATGGTAAATAACAATGTCGGTTTTTTCGCAAATAAGAATGTCGGCATTTTACAATCCTGCCTGTTTTTTGATGTAATTTTGTTATATTTGTCGCCTGAAATAAAAATGGCAGAATTCTATTAATCATTTAAATATTTATTAATGTCAGCTATTCAATTTTTAAGGGAAAAAGCAGGTGTTCTCGTTGCAGGAATTATCGGCCTTTCTCTTTTCCTGTTCGTCGTAAGTGATTTTTTCGGTAATGGCAGGGGACAGAGAAGGAAGGCAAGGAAATATTACGAGATTGGTGAGATTGCAGGGGAACAGATTTCCTACCAGGACTATGAACAAAGAGTCCAGAACCTGTTTGAAATATATAAACTATCGGGAACAACAACAATAGATGAAGCAACTGCCGAATCGATAAGGGAACAGACATGGCAGCAAATGGTCAGGGAAGAGATACAGGATAAGCAGTACAATGACCTGGGAATAGGAGTCAGTGCTGAGGAGGTTGATGAGCTGGTACTTGGGAATGACCCTCATCCTATTGTCAGGCAGCTATTTACCGATCCGTCTACCGGGTTCTTCAATAAATCCTTTCTTGTTAATTTCCTGAAGCAGATAGAAATTGATGAAACTGCAAAAAAATACTGGCTCTTTTTTGAAAATCAGATCGTTAGCGACAGGATGAATACAAAGTATAACAGCCTGGTATCCAGGGGTTTATATGCCACAACAAAACAGGCTGAATTTGATGTGGGCCTTGCCAGTAAAACAGTTGACTTCAGTTTCATTCAGAAAAACTATGCTGCGATACCTGATTCCGCTGTAAAAATTACTGCCGGTAATATAGAATCGTATTATTCAAAGCATAAAGAGACATTTGAGAGAAATGCCCTGAGAGATATTGAATATGTAACCTTTGATGTAATAGCTTCTGAAGAGGATGTCAGGCAGGCAGAAGAGTGGATAAATAAAATTGCTGAAGAATTTTCAGCATCAACAGATCCCGTTCAGTTTATTAATCTCAATGCTGATACCCGTTATTCGGGTTTATATCTTACAATTAACGATATCCCTGAAAACCTGAGGGATTTTGTAAAAAAGGAAGATAAATCAACAGTATTCGGCCCCTACAGGGAAGATGATTATTTTAAGGTGGCTCGTTTGATTGATTTTGCCAGCAGGCCTGATTCAGTACATGTAAGACATATACTGCTTACACCGGGACAAACCAGAACTCTTGCACAGACTAAAGCAATGGCTGACAGCCTGATAAAATTGATCCGGAGCGGTTCTCCCTTCGAATTGATGGCAATGACCAATTCTGATGACCAGGGATCTTCACAGTTAGGAGGTGATCTTGGCTGGTTCCCTGAAGGTACGATGGTTACTCCTTTTAACAACGCCTGCTTTGAAGGGAAAAAGGGAGAAATTGTTACAGCAGAAACCTCATACGGAATTCATATCATAGAAATCCTTGACCAGTCACGAAAATCAAGGAAATATAATCCTGGCATAGTCGACAGGAAGATCATTGCGAGTTCAACTACTAACCAGAGGATATATAGTGAAGCAAGCCAGTTTGCAGGAACAAACAACACTCTTGAGAAGTTCAACAAGGCAGTTGCTGAGCAGAACCTGAATAAGAGGGTTGCTAATAATGTCACTCCCCGGCAGAAAACACTTCCGGGACTTGAAAATCCAAGGACTCTCATTATCTCATCATTCTCAGCCGAAAAGGGAAAAATCATTCTTGATGCTTCTGACCAGGCCGTTTTTGAAATAGACGATAAGTATGTTATTGCATTCTGTACAGCCGTGCAGGAAGAGGGAATTGCACCACTAAAAGATGTTGAAAATGATATAAGATTCAATATTCTGAAAGATAAAAAGGCGGAAATTATTTCTGATGAGTTCAAAAAGAATAGTCTGGAGGGGAAGAGTCTTGATGAGATTGCCTCTGAAATGGATATTAATGTGCAGGAGGCCACCCGGGTGAATTTCAGATCATACAGTGTGCCCGGTGCCGGAAATGAACCGGCACTTATTGCTGCAGCTTCAGTAGCCAGTCAGGGTACAGTAGCCGGTCCGGTAAAAGGAAATAATGGAGTCTTTCTGATCCAGGTGAATAATATTACCGCCACACCGGAGGAGGATCTGGAGCTTTTGCGTGAAAGGCTTATGGCAACCTTCCAGATGAGGGGTAACTATGAAGCATATGAGGCTCTCCGTAAAGGAGCAGATATAGTTGATAAGAGATATAAGTTCTATTAGGAAAAATCCTAGCCGTTTTAACGGCAAGAGGGCATTTATTATCTTTTTCTACAATCGGTTGTAAAATTAAATCATATTGCATAATTTTATTAACTCTAAAATTCATGCTTCATCTTTCTTTTATATATACAACAGTAATAAACCTGCCTTAATAAAACTTACATGAACACTCAAACAGAAAAACTATCGGCACGGGAGAAAATCGGTTATAGTCTGGGTGATGGTGCAGCCAATTTCATTTTTCAGACAATGATGCTGCTGCAGCTCAGCTTCTACACTGATTCTTTCGGACTTACAGCAGCTTCAGCTGCAACATTGTTCCTGGTTTCCCGCCTGTGGGCTGCAGTTTGTGATCCGATATTCGGTGCCCTGGCCGACCGGACAAATACCCGGTGGGGAAAATTCAGACCATGGATCCTCTGGACTGCAGTGCCATTCGGTGTAATTGGTTATTTTGCATTCACTACCCCCAATTTTGGTCCTTCAGGCAAGATCATCTATGCTTATGTGACCTATACACTCCTGATGACAGTCTATTCGGCAAACAATAATCCATATTCTGCCCTTAGCGGTGTTCTGACCGGTAACATGAATCAGCGTGCAAGTATCTCTTCGTTTCGGTTTGTGGTTGTGGCGCTGGCTACTATTGCAATCCAGGGCTTTACGCTCCCGATGGTTAACCATTTCGGAGGAGGAGACAGTGCCAGAGGATACCAGATTACTATGGGAATATTCTGTGCGCTGGCAATAATATTCTTTCTGATAACGTTTTTGACTACAAAAGAAAGAATTCAACCTCCGCCTCAGCAGAAGACATCACTTAAACAGGATCTTTCAGATCTGGTAAAAAATAAACAGTGGATACTCATGTTTTTAGTAATGCTGTTTATCTTCGTCTTCCTTACTATGCGAAACGGGATGCTGGTATACTTTTTCAAGTACTACCTTAATATCGAGAGCCAGAAAGAATTTCTTCTGAATATTGATAAAGTACTCTTTGGATTTTTCAGTGCCATAGGACTTACCGGGGAAAGTGCTGATATCGCAGGCAACGCATTCAGTGTGGTAAATATTATTGGCCAGATGGCAGCTATCGTCGGTATAGTTCTGTCGAATAAGATGGCACAGAAATTCGCCAAAAGAAATGTTTTAAGAACTTGGCTGGGTATAGCAGCCCTGGCAGCAGTTCTTTTTATAGCTGCTCCTCCGACATCTATCTGGTTTGTCTTTATACTTTCAATACTGTTCAATTTCGCATGGGGTGTCACTATGCCTCTGCCATGGGCTATGATGGGTGATGTAGCCGATTATTCGGAATGGAAAAATAACCGAAGGGCTACAGGAATAGTTTTTGCAGGTATAGTTGTCGGACTTAAGGTAGGTATGGCTATCGGAGGCTTCCTTGCAGGACAATTACTGTCACTTTATGGTTATGTATCAAATGTGGAACAGACGGCAAGTTCGCTGAAAGGCATCAGGCTGACGATGAGCGTATACCCGGTAATAGCTGTAATTATCTGTATTATATGCCTGTTCATTTACGACATCAACAGGAAGACTGAACTTCAGATGCAGGACGAGCTGGCTGAAAGACGCAAGTCATACGCATAATATAAATAATAGAACTCTATAAATATTAATTGAAATGAAAAAATCTGTGTCAAATAAGCAAAAGACGGTTCCTTACAAAGATGCTTCATTACCTGTAAAAGAACGGGTAAAGGATCTTTTAAAAAGAATGTCCATTGAAGAAAAGACAGCACAGCTAATGGGACTCTGGGTCGGAGGGGTCGAAGATTTTAATCCTGAGATCTTTGATGATCCGGCTAAGGCCAAAGAGATTTTTGGTAAAGGATGCCATTCAGTTCATCCATCAAACATCGGAATTAAAGCAACCGTTGCGATCAGGAACAGGATCCAGAATTACCTGGTTGAAGAGACCAGGCTGGGAATCCCTGCTATATTTGTTGATGAAGGTCAGCATGGGATGATGAGGCCGGAATCAACTGTTTTCCCGCAGGCAATCGGGCTTGCATGTTCATGGGATGTTGATCTTTTTGAAAAAGTATACAGTGTAGTAGCATACGAAATGCGTTCAAGAGGAGCTCATCATGCCCTGACGCCGGTTATAGATACATGTCGTGATCCCCGCTGGGGACGAGTGGAAGAAACCTATGGTGAAGATCCGTATCTCAACGGTATGCTCTCATGCGCAGCGGTAAAAGGACTGCAGGGAACTGTTACAGGGAAGGTGGCAAAGAAAAATGTCGCCGCTACATTGAAGCATTTTACAGGTCATGGTCAGTCAGAGGGCGGTCAGAACCAGGGACCTGCCAACTACTCTGAAAGAGTCCTGAGAGATTACCATATGGCACAGTTCAAGATGTGTATTGATAAGGTGAAACCGATATCCGTTATGCCATCATACAACGAGGTTGATGGTGTTCCATCGCATGCCAACAAATGGCTTCTGAAGGATGTTTTGAGGAAAGAGTGGGGATTCAAAGGTATGATAGTATCTGATTATTATGGAGTTGAACAATTGTTCAATAAACATATGGTTGCTGAAGACGCAAGGGAAGCCACGATTATAGGTTTTAATGCTGGTGTGCAGTATGAATTGCCACAGGGTAATCTCTACAAGATGCTACCAAAGCTGGTTAAGGAGGGGAAGGTCAGCATCAGGGATATTGACAGAGCTGTTGAGCAGGCTCTGACAATGAAATTTGAACTTGGTTTATTTGAAAATCCGTATGTCGACGTTCAGAATGCAATAAAGGTCAGTAAGTTACCTGAACACAGGGCAACAGCCCTTAAAGCAGCCCATGAATCCATAGTACTTTTAAAAAATGACAAACTGCTACCTCTTAAAAAGGGAAAATATAAAAAGATTGCAGTTATCGGTCCCTGTGCCAAAGATCTATTTTTCGGAGGGTATGCCGGCGAGCCATACGGGAAAGTGAGTCTTTTTGACGGAATAAAGGCCAAAGTCGGACATGGTACACAAGTGTTGTTTGCCCACGGATGCAGACTCACGACAAACATTTCAAACAGTTATTTTAACTGGAAATATGATGAGATTAAATTTGCTTCAAGAGAGGAAAACCTGAGGCTGATTGCTGAAGCTGTTAAAGTTGGTAAAAAGGCCGATCTCATTATCCTTGCCATCGGCGAGAATGAACATCTGTGCCGTGAGGCCTGGGCAAAGACGCATATAGGCGATAACATGACCCTTGATCTTTTCGGTGAACAGAATGAGCTGGCTGAGGAAATAATGGCCCTGGGAAAACCTGTGGTTGTTTACCTTATGAACGGTCGTCCGCTTGCAATAACTAAACTTATGAAAAAGGCGCATGCCATTCTTGAAGGGTGGTATATGGGTCAGGAGACTGGTACGGCTGCAGCGGATATAATTTTCGGTGATGTAAATCCATCCGGCAAGCTGACTATCACTTTGCCAAGGTCGGCGGGACAATTGCCGATGTTTTACAATCACAAACCCAGTGCTCAGTATATGGATTATATCTCACAGGAGATCAATCCGTTATTTTATTTCGGGTATGGGCTCAGTTACACAAAGTTCAAATATGGAGTACCGCGTCCGGACAAGAAAACCATCAGGAAGGGAGGTACTGTAAATGTGTCGGTTGAAGTGACCAATACTGGTAAAGTAGAAGGTGATGAGATAGTACAGATGTATATCAGGGATGTTGTGAGCTCGGTTACCCGGCCGGTCAGGGAGTTGAAGGGATTCAGGCGGATCACATTAAAGCCGGGGGAAAAAAAGAGGGTTGGTTTCAAGATAGGATTTGAAGAGCTTGCGTTTCATAATATAGACATGAAGTATGTTGTTGAGCCCGGCAGGTTTGAGATAATGACAGGCGGGTCGTCACGGGATGAGGATTTGCAGAAGGCGGAGCTTGTAGTTATTTAAATATATGTTATAAAAAACGAAGAAGCCTCCTGAAGAATCAAGAGGCTTCTGTTATAAATTCGGCGACTACCTACTCTCCCACAATTGCAGTACCATCGGCGCTGACGGGCTTAACTTCTCTGTTCGGAATGGGAAGAGGTGGAACCCCGCCGCTATAGTCACCTAAAG
>CAZHRV010000286.1:0-6458 GCA_964535035.1 uncultured Rikenellaceae bacterium | reverse complement strand
GTTGCTGCAGATTCCGGATTGTTCAAAATTTTCACCATGCCGTTTGTACTTGGTGATCCTGAAACAGCATTACGCTCACCGAACACAATTGTTCTTACAAAAAAACTTGCCGCGAAATATTTTGGGGAGACAAATCCAATTGGAAAAACACTGACACTTGAGAATAAATACCAGTTCACGGTGACTGGCGTGATGAAGGATCTCCCGCAAAATTCGATGTTCACATTTGAAGGAGTGATTCCCTATTCTTTTCTAAAAGAAATAGGTGCGATAAGTGATCACTGGGGCAATAATTCGATATATACATTTGTACTGCTGGAGAATGGCGCTGATATAGATGCCGTTAATAAAAAGCTTACAGATGTTGTGCTGGAATATCTTCCGGAGACAATCACAAAATACATGTTGTTCCCTTTCCTGGACATTCACCTGCATAGCCAGTTTGGCTTTGAAATAAGCAAGGGCCCGGTAATTGTAGTAACAATCTTTGCTCTTATTGCGGTCTTTGTTCTTCTTATTGCATGCATTAATTTCATTAATCTCGCAACCGCCAAGGCTGCAGGCCGTGCTAAAGAGATAGGGATCAAGAAAATGTCCGGCGCCAGTCAGGAGAATTTGATAATTCAGTTTATGCTTGAATCTCTCTTTCTGGTTTTACTGGCACTGGTACTGGCTTTGATACTTGTCGGATTGGCGCTTCCTCTGTTTAATAATATTTCCGGGAAGAATTTTATCCTTTCTGACCTGTTACGGTTCAGGTTTATTATCAGTATTGTTATTGTGGGAGTTGTTGCAGGATTGTTATCCGGAATGTATCCTGCTCTATATCTCTCTTCATTTAAGCCGGCTGCAGTGCTGAAAGGAGAGACAGTATCAGGGAAGGGCAATGGAAGGCTCAGGCGTATTCTTGTTGTGATACAGTTTACCCTTTCAATACTCATTGCGATAGTGGCAACAATAATGTACCTGCAGATGAAGCATCTGCAGAACAAAGAGCTGGGTTTTGATAAGGAAAACCTTTTGTGTATCCCAATGGCCGAAAATATGAAACCCAAATACTACTCATTGAAGAACGAGCTTCTAAAAGAGACTCTCATTGAGGGAGTCACGGCAACAACAAGTAATCCTGTGCGAATGGGAAGCAATTCGGGCGGAGCAGACTGGGAAGGCAAGGATCCGGAAAAACACGTACTTATCGGGACCAATGCAGTTGATTACGACTACCTTGAAACAATGAACATGGAACTTAAATCGGGTAGGGATTTCTCAAGAGAGTACCCATCTGATTTTGCAAAAGATACTATCGGAAATTTCCTTGTCAATGAAGAGGTGGTAAAAATCATGGGAGTTGACGATCCGGTTGGAAAAGGTTTCAGCTTTATGGGGATCAATGGAAGAATAGTAGGAGTATTGAAAAATTTTCACTTTAAGGGAGCTGATCAGCCTATAGAGCCTATAGCTTTCGCTTTGGCTGGTCCTCGATATTTAAGCTTTATTCTTATCAGGCTGACACCGGGTAATATTCCTGAAGCCCTGAAAACAGCAGAAAATGTATGGAATAATGTACTTCCTGAATATCCTTTCAACTATTCCTTCATTGATGAAGATTATAAGAAACTTTTCAGTACAAATATCCGTCTTACTGAATTATTAAGGTATTTTACAATTCTTGCAGTGATAATAGCATGCCTTGGTCTTTACGGTCTTTCTGCCTATTCTACTGAAAGGAGAACTAACGAGATAGGGATAAGGAAGGTAATGGGAGCCGGCTCCACAACTATACTATGGACTATGGCAAAGGAATTCCTTACTCTCATTCTTATATCACTTATAATTGCTCTTCCGGCAGGCTGGATAATTGTCGGCAACCTTCTTGAACAGTTTGCCAGCAGGATCGATATGTCGTGGATAGTGTTTGCAGGAATAGCTGCCTGTGCGATGATCATTGCTCTTGTCACGGTCAGCTTCCAGGCATTCAAAGCATCGCTGATCAATCCGGCTGAAGCACTTAAAGTTGAATAATAAAAGGATGAATTTAATCATATACTATACTTTCATAATCATAATCTTAATCTAACCATGTTCAGCAACTTATTCAAGTACAGCATCCGTTCATTCAAAAGACAGCGGTCATACATTATTATAAATATTCTCGGCCTTGCAATCGGAATTGCTTGCAGCCTGCTTATCGCTCTTTTTGTGATTAACGAGGTCAGCTACGATAAATTCAATGTCAAAAAAGACAGGATATACAGACTGGTGCTTAACGGTAAAATAGGCGGACAGGAAATTATCGCAGCCTATACCTGTGCTATTATCGGTCCTACTATGTTAAATGAGTTTCCTGAAATAGAGAATTTCCTCAGGATGACGGGCCGCGGACCCACTGTTGTTGAATACAAGGATCTTACATTCACAGATGATCATGTGGTTGAAGCGGACTCTTCTTTTTTTGATTTTTTTTCAATTCCCGTAATAAAGGGAGATCCAAAGAATATGCTCAATGCTCCAAGGAAAGCAGTCCTCTCGGAATCAACTGCAAGGAAGATATTTGGTGACGAAGATCCGATAGACAAAGCAATAAGGATCGGGAACGATACAACCAGGTATATTATTTCCGGGGTCATGGCAGATATTCCCGGAAACTCTCATTTTGAAGCAAATATCATTACATCATTCATGACTAATCCACGATCGCAAAGCCCGATATGGTTGAGCAACAGCTTCAGTACATATCTGCTTTTAAAACCAAATACCAATTATGTAACTGTCGATGAGAAGATACCTGTCATGCTGGAGAAATATGCAGGACCCGAATTACAGCAAATGATGGGAATAAATCTTGAAGATTTTGTCGCGCAGGGTAACAAATACATGTTCTTTCTTCAGAATCTTACCGATATACACCTTGACCCTTCGATCCAGCAGGAATTTAAAGCAGCAAGCGATCCGAAATACCTGGTAATATTCGGCAGCATATCTATCCTTATTGTTCTTATTGCAGCCATCAACTTTATGAATCTAGCAACCGCGCAGGCTTCCAGAAGATCAAAAGAGGTAGGTATAAAGAAAATAGGAGGTTCCACACGCGGAATACTTACAACACAATTTCTTTCCGAATCATTTATTATTACATTCATCTCCCTGATAATAGCCCTGATAATCATATGGATCACTCTTCCATATTTCAATAACCTGCTTGGAGCAGATTTAAAGATGGATCTTTTTGCCGGGTGGTATACTATACCGGTATTGATTCTCTTCACACTTCTGGTGAGCTTAATGGCCGGCAGTTATCCTGCATTGTTTCTTTCTTCATTCAGCCCTTACGAGGTTCTCAAAGGCGATGTGCATGGCAGTATGTACAGCGGAACTCTGAGAAGAATACTGGTAGTGTTTCAGTTTGCCGTATCAATTCTTTTGATAACAGGAACTTTGATTATGTACCGGCAAATATACTTTATGCTCAACAAGGATGTAGGTTTCAACAGGGAACAGATGCTGGTAATTAACAGGGCGGGGGCCCTGGAGAACAGAGTAGAGGCATTCAAAGATGCTGTGAAAGAGATCCCCGGCGTGATAAACATTGCAAGCTCTACTGCTGTTCCCGGGCGTAATAATAACCTTAACGGCTATGGACTTGAAGGAAGACAGGAAGAATCATTTCTTATGCAAACAAACTGGATCGATTATGACTATATAGATACTTACGGGATGACCCTGACTGAGGGCCGGAACTTTGACAGATCATTCACTACCGACAGAGAGGCATGCATAATAAATGAAAGCGCTGCAAAGAACTTCGGTATCACAGATATCGAAAGTACAAGGTTTATTAAGCCCGAAGAGTCTGGTAATTTCACCTATTTACAGGTAACAGGAATAGTTAAAAATTTCAACTTTGAATCACTGCGTAATCCAATTCAACCGTATATATTCTGTTTCAAAGGAGATGAAAATTTATGGGGTTATGTAACTGTGAAACTCTCTGCACAGAACTATCAGCAAACCATAACGGAGATTGAGAAGAGTTGGCAGCAGTTTACATCCAATGATCCTCTTCAGTACTACTTTGTTGATGAGGATTTTGAACAGATGTATATCCAGGAAAAGCAGAACGCTCAGCTTGCAGTAATATTCTCAATACTTGCGGTCTTTATTGCAGCGCTGGGATTATTCGGTCTAACCTCTTTTACAGTGGAACAACGAACAAAGGAAATAGGAGTACGTAAAGCCATGGGATCATCAGTGGCAGGGATCTATTATGTTATTTCCAGGGAAATTTTTCTTCTTGTTTCCATATCAGCTATAATTGCATGGCCTCTGATCTATATTTTAGCAAACAGATGGCTGGAGAATTTCTATTTTCGTATTAGCCCTGGTGCTATAAGTTTCCTTTCCGGACTGTTTATTGCTATTTGTATAGCTCTCATCACAGTGAGTTACAGGATAATGAAAGCGGCAAGAGTAAATCCTGCACAATCACTTAAATATGAATAATACTATATCTGATGTTCAGGAACTATCTTCTTGTCACCTTCAGGAATATATGGAAGAACAAAATCTTTACCCTGATCAATATTGTTGGTCTGGGTATTGGACTTTCAGTCTGTATAGTTGCATTTTTCAACCATATATTCAATTATGAGTTTGACAGATCCCACGAAAACTTCAATGAGATATACAGGATAAACTGTTACAGGGATATGCAGGGCAGGGAGCAGGAATACGGGATCGCACCTTCGACTCTCGGGCTACATATCAAAAATGATATTCCGGGAATACTTAGAGTATCCAGGTTACAAAGGACTGGATCTCCTGTAAAGGTAGGCGATGATGTCTTCCCGGCACAAATATCATGTGTCGATCCCGAGTTTCTTGAGATATTTACCTTTCCATCTGTTCATGGTGATACAAAATCAATACCCGGAACCGGGAGTGTGCTGGTAAGCGAGACAATGGCAAAGACTTTGTTCGATGATGAATACCCGATAGGCAGGTTTATCTCGATCATTAATGATCAGAATCAGGAATTCACATTTACAGTAAGCGCAGTATTTAAAGATCTGCCTGATAATTCCAGCTTCAGGATTGACATTCTGTCTCATTATGATAACTTCCTCCGGATGTGGAATGTTGGTGATGCTGACTGGAAGCTTTGGACAACAGTGCTCTTTATTCAGGTACCGGACAAATCACTTTTATCAGCCATAACAAATTCGTTAAAAGAGTATCTGCCCGTGCAAAACAAGGCTCGGGAAGATTTCCGCATTAACAGGTTTACTCTTGTTCCACTTAAAGATGTAGGCTCTAACTCCCGAAATATATGGTCTTCAGGTCTCTTTCCTTCATTACATCCTGCAGCTCTGATAGCTCCTCCCGTCATGGCAATTTTTATCCTGCTGATAGCCTGCTTCAACTTTGCAAACACCTCAATAGCTACACTCAGCAGGAGACTGAAAGAGATTGGTTTAAGAAAGACCTTCGGAGGACTAAGGAGTCAGCTTCTGACACAATTCATGTTTGAGACTCTTATCGTATGTTCACTTGCTTTGCTTGTCGGCATAGCGCTTGCATCAGTGCTTGTGCCTGCCTACAGCAACCTCTGGGCATACATGTCTATCAAGCTTACCTTCAGCCAATATGCATTCTTCTGGGTATTCCTTCTCCTGCTGCTGCTTTCAACAGGTTTTATTTCAGGAGTCTATCCGGCAGTACGTGTCAGCTCTTTCAGTCCTGTAAATGTCATTAAAGGGCTGAATTTTTCCGGGGGCTACGGAAGACTCTCCATTATTCTCCTGACAATCCAGTTTGCAATATCTGTAATGGCACTTGTAATGGGGATTGTCTTTGCCAGAAATGCAGAGTATCAGAGAAGCCTGGATCTCGGCTATGACAGGGATAAACTGATAGTAGTCCCGATTTCTCCGGAATTGTTCACCTCATTCCGGAATGAAATTATCATGAATCCAAAAATAATTGCAGCTGAGGGGACAAGCAACCATATTGGATGGGGTAACTACAGGAGGCCGATAAAGGATGCCGAAAAACAACTTGAAGTCGATGTAATGGATATAGGTCCTGAATATGCCCAGACTATGGGACTGCGTCTTGTTGCCGGCAGGCTTTTCGACAAAAACAGGGCGGAGGCTGACCGGTCGAACCATTCAATAGTTGTTAATAGCAAACTGGTTCAGGATTTTGACTGGCCCGAAGCTGTAGGCAGATCAGTCACTCTTTATGATACAACAATCCTGAATATAATCGGTGTAGTTGAGGACTTTAACATCGGGGGAGTATGGCAGGAGATAGAGCCTGCAATGCTCAGAATAACCGATAACGATCAGTTTTATACAATGGCCGTAAGGGCTAACCCTGAGGATCTCCCTGATGTGCTGGATTTTATAAGTCAGAAATGGAAGGCAATGGGAACAAACCAGATCTTCGGTGGAAGGCTG
>CAZHRV010000285.1:0-2932 GCA_964535035.1 uncultured Rikenellaceae bacterium | reverse complement strand
AATCTATATTGAAGAGTACAAATCATTTTTCAGGCTTCATGGTTTGAAGAATATTATGATGATTTCACCTCAGACTCAAAATAAACGCATCCGGGAAATTGACAGGCTAAGCACAGGTTTTATATATATGGTATCATCATCATCCACCACAGGAATAAAAAAAGGTTTTTCTAAAGAACAGATTGAATACTTCGACAGAGTGAAAAAAATGAAACTAAAGAATCCTGTTCTTATCGGATTCGGAATTTCCTCTCCCGAAACTTTTAGCATTGCCTGCTGCTATTCAGAAGGAGCTATTATCGGAAGTGCTTTTGTAAAAATAATCGGAGAGCACGGTGCAGGAAAGAATTATGTCAGAAATTTTACAGACAATATTAAAAAGAACGTGTACAAATAATTACAGGCCGGTAAATCTTTTTTCAGACAGTACGACATTCAGACAATCAGAAGCCAAACTTAAATATTACGGGGCACAAGCTATGCCTGCCCTGCGATCTCCAGGGAGGGGATCCTTTAAATATTGAACCTGAAATTTAGAACCTGGAACTTTTAATACTCTAATATCAGAACTTTTTGTAAATTGCATTTGATAAACTGGCTGACAAAAAACCTAAGCAAATGGAAAAAGTTCATATTTTGCCGACAAACACAACCCCTGAGTATTTTCTTGATCCTGCAGGAATCATCAAGATAAAAGGCCGGGCAATTGATGAAAGCAGAAGAAATGCTCCCGAACAGATCAATGACTGGATCGATACCTATATTCTCGATCCGGCTGAGACAACCGAAGTCACTATTGCGCTGGAATTCCTGAATAGTTTTAATACGATCATCTTAACCAATACCCTGAAAAAGATCACACAGGTTATTCAAACCGGCAAAAAACTGGTCATTCACTGGTATTACGAGGAGGATGACATTGATATTTTTGAACGGGGTGAATATATATCCTCTCTTATTGGCGTTCCTATTGAATTTTTTCCAGTCGATAAGATCTCTGACTGCTAGACATCATATCTTCAATATTTTACAGACAGTTATTGTGTGGTACAATCTGCATATAAAAGAGTGTTGTATCAGAATTATCTTAAATAATTACCGAATAACAAATGAATGAGAAGAATCATTCGAAAAGGGAATCCTTCAAAGTTAAAGGTGATGATCTCCTTAATAAAGTAAAGGAAATCATCAGGGAGGGGAATGCAAGAAAGATCATCATCAGAAACGAAAAGGATGATACCATCATGGAATTCACCCTTACAATCGGCGCCATAGGAGTTGTCGTTGCCCCTATATTTGCTGCCGTAGGAGTGATAGCCGCACTGGCAACGGATTGTACGATTATTGTTGAAAAACACGATAAGGAAGAAAAAAGTGAATGACTTAAGATTCAGTCGGACTAAGTTCATAGCATCCTCAGAATAATATATTAAGATTTAGATCAGGACATCAACATAGAAAATTTTTCCGTTTTCTGTTTTGTAAGGCAGGACAAAAGATTAATTATCCCTCCTGAAACAGATCCGGATGGTCAGTTCTTTTGCCTGCCCAAAAGGTATTGTTCATTTTTTATTTAAAATAATTAAACCTATATTTCGTTACAAACTCATTGGAGATTGCTATTATCTTTACATCCTAACTTTTTATTGATAATCATGACAAAACCTTTATTAAGATTCGCACTTACCACTATAATTCTTCTGGCAGGCACTAACAGGGGAATAAGCCAGTCTTCCATACCTGAAATTCTTGAACAGGGAACTCTCAGGAAGCAGATGAACTACCTTGAGGAGAAGACAAGGATATATGAGAATTACCGTGCAATTCGTGAGGATATGTTCCAGATGATAAAAAGGAATGCGGTCGATTCTCTTTCCAATGTACAGGGACAGTTAAACATATTGGCCGGCATGAATAAGAACCTCCTTATACGAATTGATTCACTTACAATCTCTCTTACTGATACAAAGACTCTGCTTGAAGAGGCAGTCAGCACAAAAGAGAACATACGTGTTTTTGGTATGGACCTTAATAAGACCGCCTACAATTCAATAATGTGGATTATCGTGGGCATCCTGCTTATTCTTCTTGTCCTGGGATTCCTTGTATTTAAAAGAAACCTAACTGTGATGCTCAGGTCAAAAAAGGATCTGGAGGTGCTTAAGGTCGAATTCGAAGCTTACCGGCAAAAGAAACGTATCGAGATCGAAAAGATGGGAATGGATCATTTTAATGAGATCAGGAAGCTGAAGGGAAGTTAATAAAGAGTTCTGCAATTAAATTTATTTACAGTACAGACAAAAAATCTTGATTTTAACCCTGGATTTTCTTAACTTTCTGTATTGATTCAATCTGGCATAATTATGCTCTTATACCGGGAGAATAATGAGGAAGGTGATGATCTTGTGAGACATCACAGGCTCAGTCATCTTATGAACATCTTTCTTGCCAACACAATAATCATATTTATTTTGGGGGCACTCACCTACGGGGAGAAATTCCGCTTCTGGGATTATGCATACAGCTACCTTGGAATGATGAAAACACCGGGTGGAAATGTGAATACTCTGTCATTCATCATTTACGTGACAGGATGCATGCTTAATTCAGTCATTTGCTTCAAAATAAGCAACAATGTAACAGGACAGCTCAATAAAATATTCTTTAAAATGTGCGGAGCAGGATATCTCCTGCTGATGCTTCCCTGTGATATTATTAATTCAATCCACTCCGCCGGAGGAGCCCTGGTTGTAGGTTCCCTCTGGCTTTTTACAGTAATAAGTATTTCTGATATCTATCACTCTGGAAGAAAACTGAGAGCAGTGTTATATTTTGTTCTTCTGAGCGGGACTGTCCTGCCCTATGCATTCATGCATTTTGTAAATTCCTCTTATGAGCAGATCGCACAGAAACCGGCTCTCCTGGGACTTAT
>CAZHRV010000284.1:0-7933 GCA_964535035.1 uncultured Rikenellaceae bacterium | reverse complement strand
TAACATGGGATGGGGAAGAAGTGGCGATTCGCCTTACCTGATTGATGTTTCTGCAAGATTCTTCTGCGAATCGCCACTTCTTCCCTATATACCCTATATGAACCCTGTCATTCCGAACGAAGTGAGGAATCTCCCTCAAACATTTGAAATTCAGCTTAATTGTTATTCTGTAAAAAACCATTCCTGACGAATTAAAGAAGCCTGATCACAAACGCAACAGTGGTTATTCGCCCCTAAATTCTTCCAGCGTTATCAAAGATGTGTATAAAGGGGAGGGGAGGGGTGGGGGTGGGTTTTTGAATTGATGTCTTTTTAATTTTATTTCAAATAAACTTCCAGTACCGGGATCTCAACAGGTGGTTTCAGAACCGGTAATGACAGGATCAGATCATTAGCGGCATCGTTCCGGCCTGTTGTCATTCTTATCTCCGAGGCATCATGAAGGAACTGAACATATTTAACTTTATCGGCTATATTCTTAATTGTCAGTCTGTTTAGCGGATATGCCAGCAGATGGACGTATAGTCTTTTAGTCACAGAGGTATCTGGATTAATTTACCTAACATTTTTTTCATCCTTTCAAAATGGGACCCTTCCCAGTATATTCTGTCACATCCGGGGCATTTTCTGAAATTTTCATAGTATTTCCTGGTATCAGGTAAAAGTCTGTCCTGAATATCATCCTTTGAAACTTCTATCAGCAAGGAGTTGCATTCAAGGCATCTGGAAAAAGGCTTGACAATATTTTTAAGATCAAATCTTCTGAATACTTCAATGACCTGTTCATCTGTATGTACCGAACGGATCCAGCAGCCATGAGTAACCTGTCTGTTTTTTAGAAGCTGCCTATCGCGTGTCAGAATAATACGTTTTTCAGATACTGAGATTATAACAATCTCATTATCTGTGTATTCCTTGCTTATCAGAGTGTCAAAGCCACATAACCTGAGGTATTTTGCCAGCTTTCCAAGATGCTCATCCAGAATAAATCTAATATTCCTGAGCGGCTTTTGCCTCAGGTGAGTTATACCTTTTATGTCAAGGCTTTCAAAAACAGGATATACTGAAATATTATCTTCATCATTAACTTTATAACTGAAGTTGACCGGGTTCCCGTTAACAAGGATCAAATCCACTTCAACATGAGGTACACCGAGCGATTCTATAAGGTCCTTTACTGATGGATTCCCTGAAAAGATACAGGGAAAAGAGGTTTTCTTTTTCTCCTTCGGAAGAAAATCATTCAGTTCCTCATAAAACCTCAATAATGCAACACTCATTTAAATCTTTGTAATAAGATCTCCATCAGATCGGATGTATCAAGCTTCACAGGATTATTCTTACATTCAGTGATCCGGCATATTTTATCCAGATCGCCTTCTTTAATCCCATACTCTTTCAATCCCGGTAATTTTAATTCATCTGTCAGTTGATAAAGGTATTCCGGAAATGCATCAACATAATAATCCTGAGATTTCCATTTTTCCTCAAGAAACATTTCGCCAAGGAAGGAGTATTTTTCAAGTGCTTCATGAGAGCCGTAACCTTTTTTTAATTTTTTTATAGTCAACTCATTAGATGCTGCCATCAAGGTTCCGCAGAGAACTCCGTGGGGTATATTATACAAACCTCCGATAGAAGAAGCGAAGCCGTGAACAACACCCAGGCCTGCATTTGCCAGGCAAATACCAGAGGTAAGAGCGGCGAATGACATCCCGGTTCTGGCATCAATATCCCTGCCATTATTGCATACAGTTTTTAAGGATGTTTTGATGGCTCTCAGACCCTCGATGGCCAAAGCATTGGTATATTCGTTCGATTTATCAGAAAGATATGCTTCAGTAAGCTGTGTAAAACAGTCCATACCGCTTGCAGCAGTTATTTCCTGCGGACAATTGAGAGTAAGCTCAGGATCAACAAGGGCAATATCAGGAACAAAATTATCATGCCTCAGTGATCTCTTGAATCCCTCTTTACCAATCTTTGAGATTACTGCATTTTTTGTTGCTTCGCTCCCTGTGCCTGAAGTGGTTGGGATAGCTATAAAGGGTATTTTAGTACCGGGATGTTCCTTATTGCCAACACCTTCGAGATAATCCTGAACCGAATCCTTTTTGTTTATCATGGCTGAGATTGCCTTCCCCGCATCAAGAACACTGCCGCCTCCAATGCCAGCCACAACATCAATATGCCCCTCGCCCAGTTCAATGACAATTTGATCAATAACTTGCGGAGATGGTTCTCCGTCTACAATTACATGATGGTATATGATCCCGTTTTTCTTAAAGGCATCTAACAATATACCGGCATGATCTGAATTCATGAATGATTTCTGACCGGTGACAAGGAGTATATTATTACCATACTTTCTTAACGATCCCGGAAGAGCTGATAACTTACCTGCCCCGAAATAGATCAACGGAATCCGTGCAAACTGGAATGGCTTTACCATTTTGTTATGTCATTAGGATGGAGGATATTGTATTTCACTCCATTTCTCGGCTCTGTCATCATATCCTGTACGGCCTCTCGCCATTTCTGGTAATGAGGAGTGTTTTTATGGGCAGCAGAAGCCTCTTCCGATTCATAAGCTTCATACAGCATAAAACGACACGGATCATCTGCCTGCTGAATAAAGTCAAATCTGAGATTGCCTGGTTCTTTAACAGCCTCAAGATGATTCTCTACAGAAGCATTTATAAATTCCTGAATTGCACCAGGTTTGACGTGAACATATACACAGGTTACTAACATGGTTGAGTGTTTTTGAATGAAAATTTATTCATCTATTCTTCATTTTTAATGCCTATTTTTGTTTGTGAATAATTAAAGAAGAGTTTCGAAAATATTGAAGATGAATTATTTCAGATTAAAGATAATCAATAATGAGTAGAATTAAAAACATAAATATCTGGCTCTGCAGAATATCATTTTTCACAGTATTACTATTTATTACTGATATTGTTTGTTTTTCGCAATCGGGTTCCATTCAGACCGATACTACAAAAGCAAGTCAGAAAATAAATGAATCTGCTGAAGCAACTCAGACTCAGACTCAGACTCAGACCCAGACCCAGAGTCAAACCCAGATCATGGATCAGAATCAGCCGGATGTTCAGAAAGCTGCAAGCGGCAAAGCTATAAAACAGGTAAAAAGCGCAAAACCGGATATGAGTAAAGCCAGGGGAGCACGACCAAACATCATAAGACCATCAGGATCAAACATCCCTAAAGGTGCCGGTAAACCAGGCGGAGCCCGCAGAATAGGCGGAAGGTAAACTTTAAGACTGATGATAATGAAGCGATCCGGGAAAATCATATTTATTGTAATATGCAGTGCAGCCATGGTTGTTGTGCCATTGAATGTAAGCTCACAAACAGACACTACAATTTCTGTAACAAATTATGTACCTGCAGCAACTAAAAGTTCATCTCATTCATTATATACAGGCTTCGGTTATGGCAGCAATATGATCTACCTGGGATCAACTCTTTCACAGGACCAGTCATATGGGTATGGCGCTCTGAGTTATGGATTCAGAGATGCGTTATATGCAACTGTTTCAGCTGTTGCTCTTACCGGACAGAATGAGTTCCCCGCATTTTATATTGGCTCCCTCAGTTACAGCCATACATTTAATTCATGGTTTGACATATCTGCAGGTATATACCGTTACCAGTTCAATAAATCATTAGTGGATACACTTTTCAATAATTTCTTTTATGGCGACGTGACTCTTGGTTTTGACTGGAAAATTCTTTATTCAAAATTTTCGGCAGGCAGCCTGTTTTTGAACGGAAGTCAGGGTTATTTTCAGTTAAGAAATTCGAGATATTTTCAGACACCGGCTTTTTCGAAGAAAAAAGTATATTTTTCATTTGATCCTTATGTTAATCTTTTATTCGGATCACTTACAAGAATAGAAACATCAACGGATACCATTATCACCATATCTTATCCTTTCCTTAAAAATATTTCCGGCTCAGGCAGTGGCAAAACCTATGGGAATGGAACCGGTGCGGGTATGGGTACAGGTGCGGGTTCCGGTTTTGGTACCGGTTCAGGAACAAGTTCCACTTCAGGTTCCACTTCACAGTCAACTGCAACAAATACTGCATTTCTCTCATCTTTTGGTTTCCTGGAAATAGATTTCGGATTACCGATATCCTTTAATACCAGCCGCTTTACAATTGAAGCTGAACCGGGATATGTTCTTCCGGTCTTTGATGATCCTGTTTATCAAGGACTTAAAGGTTTCAATTTCACTCTCAGCATCTATCTAAGAATCTTTTAACCTTGAACTCATGAATGTTTTGATAGTTGAGGACGAAAAAAGCCTTGCCACAGAGATTGCAGAATTCCTTAAATCAGAAAATTTCCTTTGTGATCTTGCTTATACCGGGATGGATGCCTCAGAGAAAATTGCCGTTAACCTTTATGACTTTGTACTTCTCGATCTGGGCCTGCCTGATTACGAGGGACTTGATCTGATACGGGAGGCCAGAAAAATGAACAGTGAAGCTTCATTTATAATTATAACCGCACGCGGTGCAGTTGAGGATAAGGTAAAGGGTCTTGATCTGGGAGCGGATGATTATCTTGCGAAGCCGTTTGCACTCACAGAACTATTATCCAGGATAAATGCTGTGGCCAGAAGAAAATTCAATGTCAGCAATCCTGATATCATCCTTGGTGATTTTACTGTCCAGGTACAATCACGCAAACTGTTATGCAAAGGTAACGAGGTAGAGCTGACCAAAAAAGAATACGACCTTCTCCAATACCTGGTTCTCAACCATAACAGGGTCTTAACCAGGCAGCAACTTTATGAACATATATGGGGTAACATGCTTGATGATCAGTACGACAGCAACTTCATTGATGTTCATATTAAAAACCTGAGAAAAAAGCTAAATAATCATTCACCAACACCCTGGCTTGAGACTGTCAGGGGGGTGGGTTACAGGATCAGCACAGAAGAATAAGAATACAAGGCCGGCTTATGATGAGACTAAAAATAAAGCTATCACTTTTCAACCTGCTTTCAAAGCTTGCCTTTACGGCATTGTTCCTGATCCTGATGCCTTATATCATTAAGAGGATCAACCTGCGGCATATTGATAATGAGCTCATTCAGAAAAGGGAGCAGGTACTTACCCTTATTTCCAATATCGGGATAGAGCCGTTCATAACTTCAGACTCGGCTGATGCTTTCGGAAGCTATAATATCCTTAAAGAGGAGTTTGTCAGCATCGAAAAGGTTAACCTCAGTGAAGACTGGAATTATATCGAGGTTGCTACAAGATTGATAGAGGGAGAAGAGATTGACTACCGTGTACTTAACTATTCCTTTATGATTGACGGACAGACCTATCTTCTTGAAGTGGGTAAAAGCCTTGAAAGCATTCTCCACACGGAAAAGAATATCAAAAAAGTAATGCTGCTATTCCTGGTCTTCATTATATCAATTACCTTCCTCACCGATACACAATATAACCGGTTTCTGCTCAGACCACTTGATAAAATTAAGAACAAGTTGAAACGGATATCTGACCCCTCTCTTTTTGACCAGACACCTGTTAAAACGACAACATCTGATTTTCAGCGCCTCGACAGCGCTCTCAGGGAGCTCATGGAGCATATTAACATCCTTTTCCGGAAAGAAAAAGAGATCACAATCAATATATCACATGAGCTACTTACACCGGTTTCAATTTTAAGAAGCAAACTGGAAAATCTTATGTTAAGAGAGGAACTTGATCCCGAAATCCAGAATAAGATAGAAGAGTCGCTGAAGACAGTACACAGACTTCAGAGTCTGATAAACTCATTGCTAATGATTACCAGGATTGAAAGTCATCAGTACCTTCGTGAAGATACCTTCCCGGTGAAGGAAGTCTTACAGGACATAATAAGAGAGATAGATCCTGTGGCAGAAGATGCTGGAGTTATTTTAAAACAAGAGTTGAATGATGATTTAATGTACAAAGAGGCTAACCGGTCACTGATCTTCTCAATGTTTTACAACGTGGTAAATAATGCGGTTAAGAATACTCCGGCAGCGGGTGAAGTAAAAATTACCGGCAATAAAAAACCAGGTAAATTCATAGTAATGATATCTGATACAGGAAAGGGTTTGACGGAGGAACAGAAGAGTAAATTATTCTTACGATTCAAAATGAGGGACAAAAATAGCGGTGACGGAACAGGAATCGGGCTGGCAATAGCGAAAACAATAGCCGATTTTCATAAAATAGAAGTAGTAGTTTCATCAGAACCAGGAAAAGGAACAAAATTTTCTTTTATTTTTTCTCTAAATTCATAATATCTTCATCTTCGAGGTCTTACATTTGATCTATACATTAATTAATTAAAAATTATAAAGATGAAAAGATCAATTTTTTTGACTGCCATAGCGCTTTTAATAAGTGCAGGTATAACAGCCCAGGAACCTTCCCAGACCCAGGGACAGACTAAAGTCCAGGACGGGACACAGGTACAGACTCAAGCTCAGACTCAGACTGAAGCACAGACACAGGTTCAGTCACAGACTCAGTCACGTGAGCAGGTAAGAACAGAAGAAGGGGCAGGCACTATGACCCGGACCCAGACCAGGGCACAGACACAGAATAAGGCTGCAGTAAAAGAAGTTAAGACACAGACCAAAACTGCAACCAAAAAAAAGGCAGCAAACAAGAAAGCCCGCCCTGCCAATGCAATGCAGCAGAATAAAGTAAAAACAGGAACTGCATCAGGTAAAGGACGCAGGTAATTATTTAAGGTTAGGTTATCAGTTGTATTATGAGGCTGTCTGAAAAAAGGACAGCCTTCTTTTTTACAATCAAATTACTTCTGATGATTCAGTAATGTATCTATATCACCTTTTCTTCCCCATTTCTTATTCGGAAATGGTCCCATCTCAAGCTTCAGTGTTCCGCCTTTTATCAGATCATCATGAGTGAACCAGGGAGCAATATTTATCCATTTTCCATTTTCATCTTTTAGCATAAACAATCCCTTCTCATCCCCCCTTCCCTCCCGACCTCCAGTCGGGACAGGATCTTCGGAAAAGAAATTTGCTTCTTCCTATTTTTCCAGGATAAGGTTCTTTTGTCGTGCGTATTCAATAATAAATTTATATACTTTCGTTTTATCTTCTAACTTCCATAGCCATTCTCCAAATGGCAGTACCACTGCTTTCTTCTCCTTCCTCTGGATTTCAATTTTTTTATCTCTCAGGATGATTTTTTCAATTTCATTATTCTTGATAATAATCTCTCCGATCTTTGTTCTCCACTTTATTTTCAGATTATCGTCACCGACCACAAATCTGATTTCATTATGCCCCAATAATGGAGTAAAAAATATAACTCCAATGAGAACACAGAGCACTGACCTTATCCAGTCAGATAGTGTTAAAGGTTTATCGTAAAAAACCAGTAGATTAAAAATGCCGAACAATATCCAAAATATACCTACTATTCTCTTAACCCAGCCCCTGTGTATAAATATCAAGTTTTCCATAACACCATGATTTGAATTACCTAAATAAAATTATAAAAGAAAGTGACATAAGTCAAATAAAATTAATTTCGGATTGCGGATTTGGGATTTCGGATTTTTAAATCCGCAATAACCTTTTATTTCTTTTCCTTAGGTAAAAAAGCTGAAATAATATCAACCGGAACGGGGAAAATGATAGTCGAGTTCTTCTCCGAAGCGACTTCTGTTAAGGTTTGCAGGAAACGAAGCTGTAACGCCGAAGGATTTATGCTGATGATCTTAGCCGCATCGGATAACCGCTGACTTGCCTGGAATTCACCTTCAGCATGTATGACTTTTGCACGTCGTTCTCTTTCAGCCTCTGCTTGTTTTGCCATCGCACGCTGCATCTCCTGGGGCAGGTCTATATGCTTTACTTCGACGGTCGAT
>CAZHRV010000283.1:0-43156 GCA_964535035.1 uncultured Rikenellaceae bacterium | reverse complement strand
CCTGATGGTGCCACGCAGTAAGAACCAGCTCAATTTCAGCATTGAAGGGCCGGGAAGAATTGTCGCTACAGATAATGGTGATGCAACAAGCCATGAATCCTTTCAGTCCACATCAAAAAAAGCTTACAACGGTATGTGCCTGGTAATTGTAGCTGCAGAAAATGGAGCATCAGGAAACATTGTCCTGAATGCAGCATCAAAAGGGCTGAAAGGAACAAGTACAACAATCAAAATACAATAAATATAAAACTCCCCTCCTCGGAGGGGTTGGGGGTGGGTAAAATTATCTCCAGCCCACCCCTGCCCCTCCCGGGAGGGGATTCTCTCAGAGTACATTAATCCTATGTTAAAAAAGATACCGCACACATATGTAATTGTCTTCAGTATCATAGTATTGGCGGCTATTCTTACATGGGTAATACCGGGAGGAGTATTTGAAAGGCAAATAGTTACGGTTAACGGCATCGATCGTAATGTTGTGATACCCGGTTCATTCCATTATGTTGACAATAATCCCCAGACATGGCAGATCTTTTCCGCCCTCTTCGATGGTTTTGTTGATAAAGCTGACATCATTGTTTTCATACTGATCATTGGAGGAGCATTCTGGATAATGAATGAGAGTAAGGCTATTGATGTTGCCATCCGGTCATTTCTCAGATTCACTAAAAGAGTGGAGCATAACAGGATCATCTCACGCATCGGTGCCGATAACCTGATATTCATTTTTATTATGACAATGTTCAGCATTTTTGGTGCTGTCTTTGGGATGAGTGAGGAGACGATAGCTTTCGTGATAATTTTCGTGCCTCTGGCAATACTGATGGGATATGATTCCATCACCGGCGTTTCGCTTTGTTTTGTGGCTGCCGCCCTTGGATTTGCAGGGGCCATCCTGAATCCTTTTACAATCGGAATCGCTCAGGGACTTTCCAATCTGCCTCTTTTTTCAGGTATAGAATACAGAATGTTCTGCTGGTTAATTATCAATGCCGCTGGTTTCTTTTTTATCCTGAGGTATGCGAGGAGAATTAAAAAGAATCCCGCTCTGTCAGGTGTTGCGACGAATGATGTCTACTGGAAAAACCTCAGGAAAACCGGTTCCGGACAGATTGTCTATCATACGCCTGTATCGGCATGGATAATGTATGGTATTATGCTGATTATCATGGCACTATTATCGTTCTTATATCCAATGACAAATATTTCGGCGGGAGGTAGTGTATTACCTTTTCCTGCAGTCCCTGTTATAACAGTGTTCTTTGGGATAACCGGGTGGCTCAGCCTGAGAAAATCCGTTCACTTTTTTGTTCTGCAGATACTAATCGTAACAATACTATTTCTCATTACGGGAGTCATGGGATATGGCTGGTATATAATGGAGATAGCCACACTTTTCTTTACAATGGGTCTAGTGACAGGTATTTCCATGAATTATTCCCCCAATAAAATAACGAAATTATTTCTCGATGGTATCAGAGACATACAGTCAGCCGCAATAATTGTCGGTCTGGCAGGAGGAATAATAATCATCCTTAATAACGGAAATATAATTGACACAATGCTTTATAAATTATCAGGAGCAATTTCCGGAACAGGCAAACTGGGGGCCATAAGTATGATGTATGTTGTGCAGACCCTTATTAATCTGGTGATGCCTTCAGGATCGGCAAAGGCGGCCCTTACAATGCCAATGATGTCACAGTTTTCCGACCTCATTGGTATTTCACGACAGGCAACCGTGATGGCATTTCAGTTTGGCGACGGTTTTACAAATATAATAACACCAACATCAGGAGTTCTGCTCGGGGTTCTCAGTGTTGCAAGAATACCTTATGATAAATGGTTCCGGTGGGTCTTTCCTCTTATTATCATTCTGACCCTCATTGGCTTTATCCTCCTTTTACCTGCTGTATATATGAATCTTAACGGATTTTAACACAATGTTAAGTTTCGTTAAAACTGATAATGAGAAAATTTTGAAAGACTTTTTTTCATAATTTCGCCCCATTATATTTTGTATCGGCGGATAATAATGAGATGAAGAAAACTATTATCATTACAGGGATTGTTGTTGCTGTTACCTTTATAACACTTTTTATCTTCAATAAGGTTTTTATCAGGGAAGATACATCCAGTATCTTCACCGAAGTCTCTGAAGGTAAATTTGAGATAGCCCTTACATCAACCGGTGAATTGCTTGCTGAAAGTTCAGTTGACATCATTGCTCCTGATGTAGGAAGGAGAAGGGGAATAAGGTCAAGAAATTTAGAGATCCAGGACATGGTATCTGAAGGTACAGAGGTACAGAAGGGAGACTGGATTGCGACGCTTGACAGGACAGAGTATGACAATTCCCTGAAAGATGAACAGGAAAACCTCACAGAAATATATACAGAACTGGAAATGGCTCTTTTAGATACCGCCATGACACTCAGTGGCCTAAGAGATCAAATAGAAAATCAGATCCATACTGTCGATGAGGCCGAAATCACCCTGAATAATTCAAAATATGAACCTCCTACAACCATTCGACAGGCAGAAATAACATATGACCAGGCAGTCAGGGAACTGGGACAGATGAGAAGGAGTTACACCCTTGCTCAAGCTCAGGCCAAAACTAAGATCAGGAATATAAGAACGAGGCTCAACAGGAATGAAAGAAGAGTAAAGGACTATGAAGAGGTGCTGGCCAACTTTTTAATAAGGGCTCCCGCGCCGGGAATGATAATCTATTATAAAGATCGCCTCGGTAACAAAAGAAAAGCAGGCAGTTCCATAAATCCTATGGATCGTGTTTTGGCAACCCTGCCAGACCTTTCGGCTATGCTTTCTAAAGTGTATATCAGCGAGATCGACATCAGCAAACTTAAAGAGGGACAGGAGGTTATCATTACAGTCGATGCTTTCCCCGACAGATCCTATACAGGTGTGGTTTTCTTCAAAGCAAATATCGGTGAGAAACTCCCTAACACTGATTCAAAGGTCTTTGAAGTGCATATTAAACTGGATGGAACAGATTATTTACTTCGGCCAACAATGACCACAAATAACAAGATCATAGTTAAAACAATGGATAATGTCATTTATGTACCAAATGAATGTGTACATACTGGTACCGACGATATCCCTGTGGTTTATACAAAGCATGGAATTAAGCAGGTAGTCATTCCCGGGGAATCAAATAACAGGGAGGTGGTGATTGAAAAGGGTCTTGAGGCAGGTACTGTTATCTACCGTACTTTACCTGAGAATCCTGATAAATTCAAGTTGAGGGGAACAGAACTGATAGAAACGATTAAGGCCGGAAGGGCAATGAATGAAATTAATTCAGAGGGAAAAATAGAGGAATTGAGTAAATTATAGAGTATTAATTAATTAAAGGTTAGAACAAAGAAGGACTCCAGCGGAGTCCTTCTTTATTTTCCCCCATTTAAATGATCTTATTCCTTATCATATACCATCTTAGTAGTCCTCTCACCACCGGGTGTACTCATCGTGGTTTTTATTGAGAGTGTCCTGGCATCAGTAAGAGTCCATTCCTCTGTGGAATTCATGGTCATTGACTCACCGCCCATGTCGAATGTACGTGAAGTGGTGATTTTAAGGGTCTTGCCATCAGCTGACCATGTTGCTGTCGATTTACTTTCTCCGCGTCCTGTCGAATTTACACTTTCTTTACCATCAAGGGTGTATTTGGAAGTAGTTGTAGATGACTCACCATCCGGTCTTGATATTGTCCGTTCTACCGTCAGAAGGCTGGCTTCCTGTGTGGCAGTAAAATCACCACCGAAACCTCCCATTCTGCCACCCTGAGGCGGCTGTCCCTGAGGTGGTCCACCCGGGCCCCCTCCCATTTCGCTCTTATCCGCATTTAAAGTCCAGGTACCGCTAAAATTAACCTTTCCTGCCTGCCCGTTCAGAGAAAGAGGCATAGCAAGAAAAGCAAGGATTATCATCGCTGATAATGCAATCTGAAAGTACTTAACATCTTTTTTCATATCTATTTTTTTTGTTAGTTGATTATAATGTATAGACAATAATCCAAAAATAAATATTCCCTGATAACAGGTTTATATTTTCCCGTCGTTTATTTCATCAGGGATTTCCCTTTGCCGGTATGGGAATCCCGCACCTCTCTCAATTGAAAGAAATTCATTATTATTGCAAGCAGAATTTAAAACAATATTATATTATAAATAAATATAATGACTATGATAAGGAAGATTATCCCGGTTATATTATTTGCCTCATTACTCTGGTCTTGTGGTAATTCTGGCAAGAAAGAAGTTGTTTCCAGCCCTGAATCCCCTGATGAAGCCATAAAAGTTGAATTTACATCACTAGCCGGAAATCCTGATGACTTTATCGGGAAAAAAATAAGTGTCGAAGGCAAGGTCGTTAATGTCTCCAGGCCAGGCGGAAAAAAGATTTATATAACCGGGGATGATCCTGACATCAGTTTAACTATTTCTGCAAGTGAGGAAATGTCAGAGTTCTCTATTGAATTGCTTGGAAAAGAGATAGTTGTCGAAGGCACTATAACAAAGACCGATACCACTGAAATGACAGGGGAAAAGGAAATTCATGCAGAAGGTGAAGACCAGGCAGATGCCAAAGGTGATTCATGCAAAACTGAAAAAGCAATTGCCGGCAAGTCAGTGATGTCGGACCTGATGATGGTATATAACAAACACACCCTGGTAAAATAATCTGCTGAAAGTTAATCAGTGAAATTTTCAAGGCTCAACAGGATAACAGATCGTGATATAGCTATCTGACCGTCACGCCGTCATACCGCCACATCGTCAAACTTTATTTATCGCTTCCAGTACCCGTTCCGGAGTAAATGGCATCCTGAACAACCTTGCACCGGTTGCATCATAAATTGCATTGGCCACAGATGCACCAACAGCAATAATTGCCGGTTCTCCGCATCCCTGTGGCGCCTGGTCCTTCCTGTCGAGTATCACGCAGTCAATTTTTGGAATCCACGAGAAACGTGGTATCTGGTATGAATCGAAATTGCGGTCACGGATATTGCCACCCTCAAACTTAACCTCTTCTGCTAATGTATAACCTAGTCCCATTGACAGACAGCCTTCCATTTGCAGCTGTGCTCCCTGTGGATTTACACATAATCCCATATCCTGTGCACAGGCTATTCTGTTTACCCTGACCTTCCCGGAATTTTTACTCACTTTAACCTCGGCGATTGTTGCCACCCAGCTGCCGGCATCAGTTCCGCAGGCTATCCCTATGCCCCTTTCACTGGGTGCTTTACCGGCCACATACCCGAATTTTTCAGCTGCCGCTTTCAGACTATCTATCATCTTCTCATCCTTCAGGTTTTTAAGTCTGAACTCCAGAGGATCAATGCCTGCAGCAGATGCCATTATATCGATCTGTGATTCCCTGGCAAAAGTGTTGGTGTTGTTATTGGGAGCACGCCATGCCCCTGTGCCAAATGGATGAACGGGAGCATTCCTTTTCTCACTGTAGCTGGTTATTTTAACATTGGGTATATCATAGATAGCGTCGGCGCCTCTTGTACCTGAGAAATAGACGTTATAATCCCAAAATTTTATCATCCCTGTTTTGTCAATCCCCGATGTTAGTTTTATAATTCCTGCCGGGTGAAATGTATCATAGAAAAACTCCTCATCACGGGTCCAGACGACCATTACGGGTTTGCCTGTCATTTTTGCCAGCCTGGCAGCCTCAACACCCTGCTGAGCCGGAGCTTTACCTCCGAATCCACCACCAAGAAATGGAGTTATCACCCTCACATTCTCACGTGGAAAGCCCAGCTCCCCGGTAATTGAATCCTGGAGACCAAAAGGTGACTGTGTAGAAGCCCACACGGTAACCTTATCTCTCTCAATTACTGCAAGGGCAGTGTGAGTCTCTATCGGTGCATGTGCCAGATAGGGATCCTGGTATTCATGCTCAAAGATCTTATCACATTCCTGACGACCCGCAGTTAAATCCCCGCCCGTTCTTACAACATTTGTCCCGGAATCAGTTTTCAGCATCCATTCCTTGAGAGTTTTATCGTTCACCTGCATCTCATCAAATGAATACTCTGCATTAATTTTAACAATAGCCTCATCTGCCTTATCGCGATTTTCACTTACCACTGCAATGAAATCTCCGTCACGCACAACTTTCACACCTTCAATCTTTTCCGCTCCCGACACGTCCACCGAGGTCATTTTTGCCCCATGAGAAGGCGGCCGCAGGATTCTGGCAAAAACCATCCCCGGCAATTTGAGATCACCTGTATATTTTGCCTCGCCGGTAACCTTAAGCTTCGCATCACTGTGCTTGTATGGTTTTCCAACAATTGTAAACTTTTTATAATCTTCAACAGGAGGCTTTACGTCAAGGTATTTTTCCAGCTTTTTGCCTTTTGCCAACTGGCCGTAACTTACCTTCCTTCTATTATCTTTAGTGTCAATAACAATACCGTCAATTACCTCAAGCTGTTGTGCAGGAGCACCTATATGTTCTGATGCAAGATCGAGCAGGACTCCCTTTGCCTCGGCTGCTGCTGCTCTCATAAACGGCCCGAACTGGCGTGTTGTCAGCGATCCCCAGGTACCCTGATCATATGGACACAACTCTGTATCTCCCATCACCATTTTGACTTTTTCATATGGCACATTAAGTTCATCGGCCATCATCTGTGCAAGCGATGTAATTACTCCCTGACCCATCTCTATCTTGCCGGTAAAACAAGATACTGTTCCATCTTCAGCGATACGCAGAAATGTATTATAGTCTTTCGTTAAAGTTCTCGCCTGTTCTGCAGGTATCGAGAGAAGGTCAAGGGCTTCCCACGGCCGGAAGAAAATGAATATTCCTCCGCCAAGCATCTTCATGAAACTCCTTCTCTTCAACGTGAACCTTTCATCACGGTTCATTTCTTTGATATTTTCTTCTTTTCTTTTCATGGTTACTTCCCTCCTTCCATTTCATTCGCTGCTGTCTGAACAGCATCAATAATACGGTTATGTGCCCCGCACCGGCAAAGATTATCTTCCAGTCCCTCAATTATTTCCTGGCGTGTCGGAGAAGGGTTTTTCATCAGCATGCCTGCAGCTGTCAATATCATTCCCGAAGTGCAATATCCGCATTGCAGGGCATCATGATCAATGAAAGCTTTCTGCAGAGGATGAAGTTCACCATTAGAAGCCAGTCCTTCAATGGTGATAACACTTTTACCCTCAACTTCACTTACAGGCAGCATACATGATCTGACAGGTTCCATATCGATCAGAACAGTACAGGCGCCGCAGAATCCTATTCCGCAGCCGTACTTTGTTCCGGTCAGCCCGAGCTGGTTACGCAACACCCACAGCAGAGTCTGGTTCGGGTCTGTTACCAGTTCAGTTTCCATACCATTTAATGTGAAACGAATTGTCTCTTCCATATTTAAGTGATTTGTTTTAATTCATTAGAATAATCTTCCTGAGTATCAATATCTCTTAGTATTGATTGTGTCTTAACCTCAACCTCATGTACATCTTCAGCGAATTTATGAACCAGATCCCTGAGTGTCCCTGATTCATCAATACCTGCAATCTCTTCCCTGTATTTACCTGTAATAATCAGCGGATGCCCTCTCTTATTATTAAACACCGGCATCACAATTCCTTTCCCTGAATTCCTGTATGCCTCCACTATGGCTTTTATTACATCAGGCTCTATTCCGGGCTGGTCGCCAAGAAAAATCATTGCAGCACCACATTCCTCATCCAGTTTCCTGAATCCATACTTTACAGATGACAGCATCCCTTGCTTATAATTCTCATTATAACAATTAGTTACTGGCAGTTTCCCTGTCAGTTTCAGAATATCATCCTTCCCTGAACCAAGAACAACCACAATCTTTTCGATACCTGATGAAATAATATTCTTAATAACTTTTTCAATAATCGTTTTATCCCTGTATGGCAACAACATTTTCGGAACCTTCATTCTTTTCGATTCCCCTGCGGCAAGTACTATGGCACAGATATCTGGCATGTTGCTGGTTGCTGGTTGCTGGTTGCCTGAATTACAATATCATTTTTATTCTGTCATTGCGATCCCGCAAAGCGGGAGAAGCATTCTTTATGCTTCACCACGGATTTCACGGATTTCTCCGTGTTCTTGTTCCGTGTAATTCCGTGGTTTATTTCTTCTTGTTTCTAATCATTACCAATTGTGCCGCTATACTTATCCCGATCTCCTCCACTGTTTTTGATCCAATTTCCAGTCCGATGGGGGTAAATATCCTGCTCCATTGTTCTTCTGTTGCCAACTTATTTTCAATAAAATCCTTATGCATTTTTGCGGTCTTTGCCCTGCTCCCTATCATCCCGATATAAGCTGCCCCGGAATCAATACATGGTTTCAATGCTTCTGCATCATTACTATGTCCCCGGGTTACAATCACTATATAGGTATCACTGTTCTTTTCAACCTCCTGCATTGCTTTGCCTACATCTTTTTCGATAATATGATCAGCATCAGGCAGATTTTCAGCATTGGCAAATTCCTTTCGGTCATCAATCACAGTTACATCAAAATCGAGCATTTTACCGAGATAGGACATCACTTTCCCAATATGTCCTGCCCCTGCTATAATCAGATGCTTAAGAGGGAAAACAGGTTCAAGGAAAAAGGTTGAAGAGGGTTTTTCTCCAGGTATAGAAAGCTCCATCTTCCTGAAATCATAATCATCTGGTGCTGACAGCATGCTCATTATCGCAGGTTCAATTTTTTCCAAAAACTGAACGGGCAATTGGGATTTGGTGTTTTCCGTCATCCAGTAACGGTTAATGAGAACCTCCGTCTCCCTGACAGCTGTTACCATGGTTATAAGTACTCCAGCAATCCTTTCGGACATTGACTGCCCTATTTCCTTAAATACATTCAGGTGATTCAATGGATCAGCATCGACCAGGACTGATATTTTACCGCCGCAGATTGCCTCTTCCTTTTGAGAAACATCCTTGCTTAGATTAAAATGAAGATAGCCTGATTTTTTTGACAGGATACTTTTCATTGCAAAATCGTGCACCTCGTTTTCAACAACACCTCCTCCAATAGTACCTGATACCAGTCCCCTGGTGTTAAACAGGACTGAACTCCCAGGTTTTTGAGGTGTTGAACCTGTGGTTGAAATGACAGTTGCAATTACAATGTCAGTACTCTCCTCCTGTATTTCCATAATTTTAAGGTAAATGTTTTGCATAATCCCGTAATACCTGTTAACCGAGTGATTATTCTTGTGTTTTCTCCTTCTCTTCGGCATCCTTTTTATCAGGCTCATCCTTGATATCTGAGGCTTTCTTAAATTCCTTCACACCCTGGCCTATCCCTTTCATCAATTCAGGAATTTTGCGTGCACCGAATAATAACACAACAACAAGAAGTATCAGGATGATCTCAGTTGCTCCAAAATTTCCCATCTTTTCAAAATTAGAATATCCTATAAAGGTAGCCATCCCGGATATTAAAAACAAGAGTGTGATTTTAAAGCAAAGGAAATGAACTACAGAGAGCCTAAAGCAATAGCAAAGGGCGCAAAGCTAAAGTATTAATATTCATTCCTTTGCATACTTGGCGTCTATCTCTTTTATTTCTTTACAGTTAAAAGTGATTATTCAAATTTCCGTCTTTATTCCTATATTCGCTGAATTTTAAAAACCAACAATGCGCAGGTTTATAATATATGGAGTCAAAAATTAAAAACAGAGATACCGGCAATACCAGAAAGCAATATATGGTATGGTTTTTCGGGGGCGGAGAAGCCAGGAATAACAGGTTCAATGTTTTTACAGGATCCTTTATCAGGCTTATGAAGCAGATAATGGGATATGAATTTGAATTTATCAGGGACATTTACTACAATTCGAATATGCTGAATGTAATCTGGACACTTAATAATTGCCAGAGGCCTCTCAAGAATCCGCACAGGAACAGGTTTATTAATACTGCCTCACGGCAGATTTTTTCAAATGGCTATAACCCTGATATACAGCTGGTTCTGGTAGCTTCGAGCACAGGCAGCACTATAGCTGCACAAACAGCTTGCTACCTGGCTGAACAGAACAGGGACAGGCTGCATTTCAGGAAACCGATTCACCTGGGGTTGGGATCCAGTATCATTTCAAAAGAATCGGAGTTGTATAAAAGGCTGATTGATTTTCAGAAGAAAGGAAGCCTGGGCACCATTATATTTGACGACCTTCTTGATGCGAATGATAATTCTCTCGGGATAGGAGGTTCAACCAGACGGGAAGCCTGGTCCAATGCTTTCGGGCTTATGTTCCCGATCTTCTCAAGGAAATTCTCAGGCCCCTCATTCCTCAATACGCATCCCGAAAAGGGTCACATTCACAGGAAAAGATCAAAGACTGTTCAAAAAGCTCTGGATTATATCGATGTTCTGCTTGTAGAACATAAACTGACCGGTGAAAAGTATGCTGAAAAAGCAAAAGCTGTTATCAGCAAAGAATTGCAGTAATTATTTAATATTGAAATCCAGTACAACGTCATCACCCAGGTAAGCAACCAGATTATCGTTCTTCTTTAGTGGACCGACACCCGATGGCGTACCGGTAAATATGAGGTCACCGGTTTTGAGAGTAAAAAAACGAGATACATATTCAATAATCTCGTTTAAGCCAAAGATCATATCGGAAGTGTTTCCCTTCTGGACGACCTTATTGTTAATTTCGAGCCTGAATTCGATATTTTTCAGATCATTTATTGAACTGACGGGGACAAACTTCCCGAGCGGTGCAGCTCCGTCAAAACATTTTGACAACTCCCATGGTAGTCCAGCAGCAGAATGGCGGTTTTGGATATCGCGGGCAGTGATATCAATACCGAGAGTAAGCTCATCAAAATATCTGTGAGCATATTTTGCAGAGATACCCTTTCCAAGCTTACTGATCTTTATCACAATTTCGACTTCATATTGAACCAATGAGGAGAATCCCGGTAAAAAGAAAGGTTTGTTGTTTTTCAGGATCGAGGAATCAGGCTTAAGAAATACTACCGGTTCTTCGGGAAGCTGTCTTCCCATCTCCAAAGCATGTTTCCTGTAGTTAAGCCCTATGCAAATGATCTTCATGTTAAACATTATTTTTACCGAAAGCCTTCAGCTTGATCTCTGTGAGGACTCTTTTCGTATATAGAGGAAAATCTCCATTCATCATCCATGAATAATAGGATGGCTCTTCTTTAAGAATCTTTTCGACCGGTTTGCCTTTATGCTTCCCGAAATTAAAGATTTCTACACCGTTCTCATCAAGGATTATCCGTCCGGCAAAATCGACATAATCATTATAAGAGCTGAAATCGGCCAGTTTTTCAATATCGTTTTCAAGATCCTCATACCTGTCCAGCTGGGCCTTCAGCACTTCAAAGGTGGCTGAAGTATCAGCTTTTGAACTATGTGCATCTTTAAGCTCCTTGTTACAGTAGAACTGATAGGCTGCCGCGAGGGTTCTCTGTTCTTTCTTATGAAAAATAACCTGGACATCAACATACTTCCTCTTACTGAAATTGAAATCAGTATCAGTTCTCAGGAACTCTTCAGCCAGAAGAGGGATGTCAAACTTTATTGAATTATAGCCTGCCAGATCACATCCTCCAAGGAAGTGTGCCAGTGTTTTTGCCACCTCCCTGAAAGTCGGTTCACCGGCAACATCCTCATCACTTATACCATGAATTTCTGTGGCTTTTGGAGGAATTGGCATTTCGGGATTGATCCTGATGGTCATCCACTGTTCCTTTCCGTTGGGACTTATTTTCAGGAGAGATAATTCCACAATCCGGTCGCTCGAAACATTAATACCTGTTGTTTCGAGGTCGAAAAAAACAATAGGACGTTTAAGCTTAAGTTCCAATTATCAGGTATTTATCATCATTGGCATCAGGAGCATGAGAAGGTCCTCTGCATCATTCTCCGGTTCTGCCGGCAGGAAGAGTCCTGCCCGTGTCGGATCAGCAAGTTCAATCATAACATCCTGGGAGACGATATTTGTAAGTATCTCGAGAAGGAATACCGATTTAAAACCAATTTCTATCTCATCACCTTCATACTGGCATTTGATCCTTTCATAAGCTGAGATCGAAAAATCTATATCCTGTGCAGATACCGTCACCTGGTTCCCCTTAAGCTGAAGCTTTACCAGATTGCTTGCCTGGTTCGAAAAGACCGATACCCTTTTAAGCGTATTGTAAAATTCAATCCGGTCGATAGTTATCTTGCGGGGATTGTTTTTCGGAATAACTGAATTATAATTCGGGTAATTGCCTTCAACAAGCCTGCAAACCACTTTATAGTCATTCAGGTTGAAGAATGCATTCTTGTCGTCAAATTCAACGGTGAATGGTCCCTCCTCCCTGGGAAGAATATTCTTCAGGAGAGATGCAGGTTTCTTGGGGAGGATGAATGAAGCGTTATCATCGGCATGTGCGTCAGTTCTCTGGTACCGGACCAGTTTATGGGCATCAGAGGCCACAAATGTTATCCTGTCAGTGGATGCCTCAATAAATATCCCTCCCATGACCGGGCGCAGCTCATCATCAGCAGTTGCAAACAACGTTTTGCTTATCCCGGCCAGCATAGTTTCGGCATCTAAAGTGAATGTAAATTGCTTGTCCTTTTTAATTGCGGGTAATGCCGGGAAATCAACGCCATTTTGTCCAACTATATTGAATTTACCGTTCTCCGAACTTATGACAACAGCGAGAGTGTCAGGATTTATATCGAAGGTCAGCGGCTGAGCAGAAAACTCTTTCAGTGCGTCAAGTAAAATTCGTGCAGGCAGAGCTATTGTGCCATCACCCTGTGTATTCTCAAGCTTCATCCTCGTTATGAGCGTTGACTCCAGATCGGAGGCAGTTATCTCAAGGTCGTTACCTGCAAGATTGAACAGGAAATTATCAAGAATGGGAAGAGTATTCTTCGAACTTATTACTCTGCTGATGGCCTGAAGATGACCAAGAAGCTCAGTGCTGGACACTACAAATTTCATAACGATACCGGTTTAAAATAATTTAACAGAATTCAAATTTAATTATTTAACTCATAATGAATGAATTGAGGAAAAATGACAGCTCAATTCCCATTTATCAATATTACAAAAAAAAAATCTTCCTTCAAATATAATTATTCCTTACAGAAATAGGATAACTCCTTTAAAAGGGGATCAATGTCAAAATACCTTACTATGAAGAATTCATCCCTTTCATCTGCCTTACCCCAAAGCCTGTCGCTGTCTTTCTCTTCACTATCTGCATCAAACCTCTCCCATAGAGTAAGAACGATCTCCCCGCCGTTTGCCTTCCTCACTGTAATCCTGAAAAGAGGATTATGTTTTGTAATCTTCTCTTTTTTGTCATCAGTAAGATCTGATGCCCAGTTCTCAAAGGGGACCCATGTGAAGTACGAGATATAACGTTTTACCCTTGCGGTATCGAACCCTGATAAACATTCCGTGGAATCGGCAAGAGTATATATGCCGTTGCGTCCTGTTAGCGTGAATGAAGAGGTCGGTTCTGAATAATTTTCAAGGATTATCGATGATATCTCTGAAGGAAGAAGGTTAAATATATTGTAAGGCTGCCAGTAATACTCATCGACTGTGAACTGAGAACCTATATCTCCCTCATATCCCGGCACATAGATAATAAACGGCTTCGTTCTTTCCTTTTTCTTCATAATATTACCGTAGATATTTGATCCGGTCTTGTAGACGAGGAATGAACTCAGCAGCCTGTTCCTTTCAAATACCCTTACTTTTACAGGCAGGAGTCCATTTTCAGTGATCTCTTTTTCAAACAAATCGGACGACACAGGTGATTTGATCTCCATTTCCTTTAGTATTCTGACAAGGAAAAGGATCTCATTTTTCCTTGTTTCCGTGGCACCATTTACCTTCCAGCCCTCATCAGTCTTCAACAGGTTCAGTTTCTTTTCGCCTTCCGTTAACTCAACACCTGTTATCTCTTCTTTCGGCACTGCTGCAAAGTAACTCTGTCTCTTTCCATATGGTGATCTGTCCCTCACCAGGATAACAATAACCAGCAGTACTATCAATACTACTGATATAACAGTATTCCTGAGTACTATATTACTCATTATCAGTATTTTGTATATAAATACCTCCTTATCACACTATAAATGATTCCTGCCAGTACCACAATCAGAACTGGTACCGCAATATTGATGAGCTGCCACAATACTCTCTCACTCCTTATCCTCTGTTTATCCAGCAGTCTCAGTTTTATCTCGCGTGATCTGAGCTCCATCACCCCGTTATCATCAACCAGGTAATTCATGCAGTTGATCAAAAAATCCCTGTTCCCGTACATCTCCCCTGTGTATCTGTCCTGCCCCAGCGTACGGGGTGACGCTGAATTTCCTGCCCTGCTTACTTCATTCCTGATCACATCACCATCTGCCACCACTATCATCTTTGTTTCCATGCTTTCATTCCTGACCCTGAAATTTTTATCCTCCAGCATGTTGGAAGTCATGCGGTTCCTGAAGGCTGAAGGGAAGACTCCTTCAAGCAAAACAGCAACCGGAAGGTTCGATTTATTAAAATCATTCTCATCAGGAAGTTCCTCAGCTTCCTTTAGTCTTATCAGGAGAGGAGGTGAAAGAGTTCTTGCAAACTCTGATGTTGAAAGAAGAATGGTTTTCCTGATTTCAGGATCGAGGCCGACCGTATCAATTGTATTAACGAATTCTCCCCTGACCCTGTTAAGGTTACGTGTTATCGGATGGTCCGGATCAGGTGACAGCCTGGGGTAATAAACCCATGGTGCGGGTACTATCTGTTTCTGTTCGGATCCAGTTGTCATGGATACTCTGATTACGACACAATCCAAATCCTGCACTATCTCGGGGTTTATCCTGGCTCCATACCTGAAAAGCTGATCCTCTATGTTGAGTGGATTGTAGAGTCCAACTGTTTCCCCATAAACCAGCGAATCGGAGTTTACTGCCACCTCTTCAAGAAGCCAGAGCACCTTGCCGCCGTTCATTATATACTGGTCGAGCACCAGCTTGTCGGGTTCGCTGAATTCCTTAACAGGGCTGGCAACAATTATAGCTGCATACTCGTCGAGGATCCCTGGCTGGCCTCCTACTAAACCCCTGTCAACAGTGAAGAATTTTGCGAGGTTTATGGTAATATCCGCCACCTCTATCTCCTCCAGCTCACCCTGGCCTTCAAGGAAAGCTATCTTATAAATAGTATCCGAACTTACTGTTGCTATTGTCTGTATCATCTCATATTCAAGGCCTTCCATGGAATGGAGAATATTTTGTTCATATGAGACTGACAGGTTGTTCTTCAGGAAATTTACCGGAACTTCAATACCGTTATAATTTACTATCATACCCGGGAATATCAGTTTCTGAGTTTTGCCTCCCTCCTGATCTGCTGCCCGTATATCTACAGGAATCAGACCTTTATTGTAGAGTGCTGTGAACATGGCATCCCTCTGTTCTGCATCTTTCGTTGCTGCAGGATTGATAAAGGTATAACGGATACGTCTGCCGGAGGCTATTCTGAACTCATCGAGCATCTCCTTTACTGATCTCTTCATCCGTTTCAGGGGTATCGGCATCTCACCATCCAGAAAAACCTCTATGTATATATCCTTCTTTATGCTCTCCAGCACACTGAGCGTGGGCGATGAGAGTGTGTACCTTTTATCCTCAGTCAGATCTAAACGCAGCCTGATCATGGAGCACAATGATGCAATGAGTATTATCCCTGCAACTGCGGTAATAAGCTGCAACCAGCTTTTCAGTCTTAAATTCCTGTTATCGTTTTTCCCTGCCATTTAATTCTTTTTCTTCCATTTTCGTGATAACAATACCATTCTTGTTGCCTCGTTGAAGATAAAGGCAACAGCAATGAAATAAACAGCATCCCTGATATCGATCACACCCCTGCTCATCGATTTATAGTGCTCGTTGATACCCAGGCTGATGATAAATTCATCAATTTTTTTAAGACCGGGAAGATATGCCAGAGAATCGAATCCCATCAGCAGTACAAAACAGATAAGCACAGCTATTATGAATGCAATCACCTGGTTATCAGTTAATGACGATGCAAATATTCCTGCTGAAGCATATACTGCGGCAAGAAAGAAAAGTCCGATGAGGGCTCCCCATGTACCTCCTTTATCTAGATTTCCGGGAGTCTCTCCAAGAATGTAAACCGAAACATAAAATATCAGGCAGGGAAGAAGGGCAAGAAGCACCAGCACTACAGATGCAAGGTATTTTCCCCAGATTATTCCTCTTTCGCTGACAGGTTTTATATACAGGAGTTCAATAGTACCCAGGCGTTTCTCCTCGGCTATCATCCTCATCGTAACGGCTGGAACGAGGAAGAGAAAAATCCATGGTGAGAGAAAAAATATCGTATCGAGTCCGGCATAGCCGCTGTCGAGGATGTTCCATTCACCCGGAAATACCCACATAAAAAGAGAATTAATGAGAAGAAAGACAATGATGACGATGTAACCTGTAAGGCTGCTGAAGAATCCGCTTATCTCTTTCCTGAAGATCGCAAACATAACACTGGTTAATTGGTAAAAATAATAAAATATATTGGCTTATTGCCCCCCTTCAGGGGGGTTGTGGGGTGCATTCCCTATATCAGTAATGATCACTCCGGCATAATAGAAATTTATAATCTGCTTATAATCAAAGCCTTTCATTGCCATCACCATTGCTCCTTCCTGGCAGAGCCCGACACCATGGCCATAGCCTCTGCCTGAAAATATTACGGAATCTCCTTCAACCGAGAGAGAAAAAAATGTTGACCTCAGGTTCAGGTCTGTCCTGATCTGCCTCAGCGGCAGTGAAAAATCTCCGGCTTTATATCCCTTCAATCTGGTCTTCTGTGAAAAATTTAATAATATAGCATCACCTGTATCTGCATCATATCCCATTTTTTCCAGGTAACCTGTCCACTCCTTCAGGCTCATGTTTCTCTGCCATTTTGCATTTCGTGAATCAGTACAAAAGGGGTCCGTAATTCTCTTCAGGTAAGGCTGGGAAGTGAGCCATACATCTTCTGCCGGAGCGGTCTCTCCACCACAGTTACTATGAAAAGCCGCAATTATGAGTATGCTGTCAGGTCCCAGGATCACCTGGCCCCGGGTTTCCTGTGCTGCCCGGATTATAACAGTATCATCCGATATTCCGTTAAAAGCCTGGCAATGAGTATCATCGCATAGATTATACCTGTCCAGAATATGCTTTTCAAAATATTTGTACATATAAGTCCTGGCAATCACTGCCTGCGTCTTGAAATACTCAATGTGCTTTTCCGGTCCGCCTTCTGCACTTACAACCCCGGCAACATATGATTCTATTTCACAGGTGTTTATAAAAAGTGAAGTTTCCATATCGCGATAACAATGCAGGTTACCTGAATAAAAACGTCTGACATCATCAATGCGAAGGGAAAACAGGTCATTGTCTGTTTTTCCTGAAATAAAAAGCGAATCACATATAATTCCCGGTTTATTCCTTGTTTTCACAACCAGGTGGTCATTAAATCCTGTTATGATAATGATTTCCCCTGCCTTTATGCCGACAGGATTATTGTTATAGAGGTCGAGTTCATATATTCCTTCCACAACCGAAAAAACAGCAGAACCGGAATCATATCCTGAGAATAGTCTAATCTTCACCTGTCCGGTTGCCAAAGCAGGCATGTACATTAACAAAATCCAGAATATGATCAGATTTCTGAACAATAGCTTTCAGTTTATAGGTCTTGCGGTCTTGCAGTCTTGTAACCGTGCCTGTTACTCAAATCGTTCAACTCCCTTCAATTCCCGTACTATATCCCCGGCCACTCTGCCCGATGCACCGGCGGGACCAAGTTTCTCCCTTAACTGCCTGTAATTTTCCAGTATTTGCTCTCTTTTATCACCACGGGCTATTATATCTCTGAACGCCTTAAGGAGATTCCTTTTATTCAATGAATATCCTATCAACTCTTTTATTACCTCCGAATCCATTATCAGGTTAACAAGCGAAATGAACTTCACTTTTATCAGTATCCAGGCGATCAGCATGGACAGGAAGTCTCCCTTATAGCAGACCACCTGGGGAACATTGAAGAGGGCAGCTTCGAGTGTTGCCGTTCCTGAGGCTACCAGTGCAGCATCGGAAATATGGAGAATTTCGCTGGTTTTATCTTTCAACAGCTTGACAGGTTCCCTCTTAATTATTTTCAGATAGAGTTCATCAGGCAGGTTTTTCACACCTGCCATAACAAACTGATATTGAGGAAAATAATGTATTACTTTAACCATTTGCGGCAGTATAGACTCCACCTCATGACTCCGGCTCCCTGCCAGCAGTCCAATCACCGGTCTGTGATCAAGTTCAAGTGTTTTCTGAAGCTCTTCTCTGGCGGGCATTTCCGAAATTCTTCTTTCTGTTTCATCAACAAGCGGATTCCCGCGGTATTCAACCTCTATTCCGTGCTTCCTGTAAAATTCCACTTCAAACGGGAAAATGATAAACATCCGGTCAACAAATCTTTTAATTTTTTCTACTCTTTTTTCATTCCATGCCCAGAACTTGGGAGATATATAATAGAAAACCTTCAATCCTGATTCTCTGGCGTATTCAGCTATCCTGAGATTGAATCCCGGATAATCAATGAGGACAACCGCATCAGGACTAAAATCAGCAATATGCTGCTTACAAAGTGACAGGTTACGCGAAATTGTTTTCAGATTTTTAAGGATCACCATAAAGCCCATGAAGGCTGTTTTGCTGTAATGCATAAGTAGTGTTGCGCCTGCCGATTCCATAAGGTCACCACCCCAGCAAAATATTTCAGCTTCCCTGTCGGCAGCAATCAACTCCCTCACAAGGTTCGATCCATGAAGATCGCCCGACTGTTCTCCGGCAATAATGAAATATCTCATATCAGGATCTTTACTCCGAAAACAATAATAGCCCACACGATAGTAATCCCCAGCACACCCCGGGATGCCCGTAGCATGTCATAATGGTTAAACAGAAAGAATATCAACAAATTTGAGAATACACACAGTGAGATAATGTGGGTGCTTATATCAGCAGCTACTATTCTTGCGAGCCATACCCCCAGTCTGGGATTACCTTTTGCAAACAGAAAGATTATCAGCGCTGTGATAAAAGGCAATAAGAGACCAGATAATATCCCGGTCACTATTTTATCATATTTTTCCGGCAGGGTCATTCTCAGAATTTTTCTTTAAGCTTATTGATATACCAGTGAGCAGTCATATCGACACAAACGGGCACAATAGATACATAATTATTTGCCAGGGCCCATTCATCGGTATCTTCAGCTTCGGGTTCATGATTCTGGAAATATCCGGTAAGCCAGTAATATGTCTTACCCATCGGATCTTTCCTCTTTTCAAATTCCTCCTTCCAGTTTCCCTTCGACTGCCTGCAGATCTTTATACCCTTTATGTCCTTTTTTTCTGCGGCTGGTATATTAACATTCAGGCATATACCTTCAGGCAAAGGCTCTGCAGCAAGCTTATCCATAATAAAACGGATATATGTCTTACAGGCCTTGAAATCAGCCGTCGGTGAAAAATTATTAAGTGAAAACCCTACTGAGCTTATACCATATAAACATCCTTCAATGGCAGCTGCCATAGTACCTGAATAGAGTACACTCACCGATGCATTTGCTCCATGATTGATACCTGCAACCACAAAATCGGGAGTATGTTCAAGTAATTGGTTTATAGCTATTTTAATACTGTCAGTCGGAGTGCCGTTGCAAGCATATATTCTGTGTTTCTCATTTTCATCAAGAAGTTTTACACGGAGCGGGGTTTTGACTGTGAGAGCCTGTGACATTCCCGATTGGCTCTCCATGGTAGAAATCATAACCACCTTCCCAAACTCCTCCATAACTTCAAGAAGAGTCCTTAATCCGGCTGCATAAAGGCCATCATCATTTGTTAAAAGGATAAGCCTGTCATCTTTATTAATGACCATAAAAAAATGTTTATTTACAAAGATAGATAATTACAATTTCTGTGGAACCTTGTTGTTCTGTTCTTTATTAAAATATTATGAACTTAATATTGCGAATGATAGAACCGCTCCGCGATACTCATCTCCTGTATTAAACAATACCAGTATTAATGTAACCGCTCCGCGGTTCTAATCACAAAGCACCTATCAAAATCCGAATTGATGTAACCACCCGACTGTTAACTTATTGACAGAATATATTAAAATTGATAAACGTCGGAGACGTTTCATCAATGTTAATATCACAACCGATCCTGAATTTTCATTTTGAACCCCGGAAGGGTTCCACAATTAAATCAATTTCTTACTTTTGCTTACTATAAATTACTTTATCAGTATAATGAAAATCTCATATAACTGGCTGAAGGATTACCTTGACATCGATATCGAACCACGAAAGCTGACAGTGATACTAACCGGCTTAGGTCTGGAGATTGAGGCAATGGAGGAATGGGAATCTGTAAAAGGGGGGTTGAAAGGTGTTGTTATAGGTAAAGTCCTTACCTGCAAAAAACATCCCGGTGCCGATAAGCTTACTGTAACTACTGTAGATACAGGAGGTGCCAAACCGCTAAACATTGTCTGTGGCGCCCCTAATGTTGCCCCCGGACAGAAGGTCCCGGTAGCTACAGCAGGTACGGCAGTCTTTAACGGAGAGGAGACCTTTGAAATAAAAAATACTAAGATCAGGGGAGAGATTTCAGAAGGAATGATATGCGCCGAAGATGAACTTGGTCTGGGAACATCACATGAGGGTATCATGGTTCTCGACAAAGATGCCATACCCGGGACACCGGCTTCAGAGTATTTTAATATTGCCAGGGATTTTATTTTTGAGATCGGCCTTACCCCCAACAGGATCGACAGCGGCTCTCACTTCGGGGTTGCCAGGGATCTTGCAGCATATCTTAATATCAATGAGGGTAAAAATGTAAGTGCCCGGTTACCTTCTGTTGCTGCATTTAAACCTGATAACAACGACAATCCCTACAAGATTATCATAGAAAACAGCAAAGACTGTCCCAGGTATACAGGGGCTACAATAAGCGGAGTGAAAATTGGCGAATCACCTGAATGGCTTAAGAATAAGCTCAGGGCTGTCGGCCTCAATCCGATCAATAATGTCGTGGATATCACAAATTTTGTTCAGCACGAAACAGGCCAGCCGCTTCATGCTTTCGATGCCGATAAAATAGAAGGAAGAAAGGTAATTATCAAAAACCTTCCCGATAAAACCCGTTTTTTAACTCTTGATGAAGAGGAAAGAAGTCTTTCATCAAAGGATCTGATGATCTGCAATGCCAGGGAGGGAATGTGTATTGCCGGTGTATTCGGAGGCATAAAGTCAGGGGTAACAACCGCCACAAAGAATATATTTCTCGAAAGCGCTTATTTCAATCCTGTCGCCATTCGAAAAACCGCCAGGAGACACGGTCTTAACACTGACGCATCATTCAGATTTGAAAGAGGCGCTAATCCCGAAATTACAGACTGGGCGCTGAAAAGAGCACTGCTCATGATAAAAGAGATCGCCGGCGGGAAAATATCTTCAGAGATTATAGATGTTTATCCTGAGAAGATAAACAGGAAAAAAATAATCGTGAGCTTTAAAAACATCGACAGGCTGATAGGTAAAAAAATTGATCGTAAGACAATTAAGAAGATCCTTCCGCTTCTTGACATCATTATCCTAAATGAAGATGGAGATAAGATGACACTTGAGATACCGTCATACAGGGTCGATGTTCAATATGAAGCTGATGTTATTGAAGAGATACTGAGAATTTATGGTTATAACAATGTTGAGATAAGTAATCACGTTAATTCAACTCTTTATTATTCTGAAAAGCCTGACAGGGAAAAACTGGTCAATATCGTCTCCGACATGCTTACTGCCAATGGCTTTTCAGAAATAATGTGCAATTCACTCAACCCTGCTTCATTCTATGAAACAGAAGATTTTGACAGGGAACAGCTTGTTATGCTTGCTAATCCTCTAAGCTCCGACCTGAATGCAATGAGGCAATCACTGCTTTATGGCGGTCTGGGCTCTGTCAGCCGGAACATCAACCGGCAGAATACAGATCTCAGACTTTATGAATTCGGATATAATTATTTCCTCAGGAAAGGAAAAAAGCCTTTTCCGGAAGTTTCTGATTTTGAGGAAAAAAAATCGCTCGATGTTTTCATCTCGTGGAATACCGGCCCGCAGCGATGGAACAAAAAACCAGAGCCAACCGATTTTTTCCATATAAAGTCATACGTGGAAATGATCCTCTCACGACTTGGTATAGAACCGGGTAATCTCTCTTCAGGTGAAAGCGAAAAGAGATACTTCTCCGAATCACTTACCTGGTCATCCAATAACAGGATAATCGCCGAAGCCGGCTCTGTATCAAAGGAATATCTGGCAAAATTCGATATTGACCAGGATGTATATTATGCCCATATCGATTGGGATCTGCTTCTCAAAATGATTGGTGACCATAAGGTCTCTTTCACCGGATTACCTAAATATCCATGGGTACGAAGAGATCTTGCCCTCCTGGTTGATAAAGGTGTTAAGTTCGGACAGATAAAAGAGATTGCCTTCAGAACCGAAAAAAATATTCTCAGGGATGTTGATCTTTTTGATGTTTATGAGAGCGACACTCTTGGCCGGAATAAGAAATCATATGCTGTCAGTTTTATTCTCAGGGATGACCTGAAGACCCTTACTGACGAGAATATAGATAAAATAATGAACAACCTGATCAATGCTTTTGAAAAGGAAGCGGGAGCAAAAATAAGGTGATGAAAAAAAGAAGGGTAGAACTAATAAAAGGTGATATTACCTCACTTGAGGTTGATGCCATAGTTAATGCAGCAAACAGATCTCTGCTTGGGGGCGGAGGAGTCGATGGTGCAATTCATAAAGCTGCAGGACCTGATCTTTACAATGAGTGCAAGGCTCTTAACGGTTGTGAAACAGGAGATGCCAAGATCACACACGGGTATCGCCTTAAAGCCGGGCATGTGATCCATACAGTGGGACCGGTTTGGCGCGGCGGCTGTTATGATGAACATGAGGCACTGGCATCATGCTACCAGACAAGTCTTGCCCTTGCAAAAAAAAAATAAAATAAAGACTATAGCATTCCCGGGTATTTCGACGGGAGTATACGGATTCCCGAAAGATCTCGCTGCACTGATAGCAGTAAATGAATCTGACAGATTCCTGCAGAAGAACTCATATCCCAAAAAAGTGATCTTTGTCACTTTTGACGACGAAAGCTACGAAACATACAGAAAGCTGCTCGATAAATGAGATCCCTCCTGAGATCTGTTAATAATTATTTCTCACTGGTCAAATTCAGCCATACTGTCTTTGCTTTGCCTTTTGCACTTATCGGATTTTCTCTTGCCGTAACATCCGAAGAACATGTATTCAGCATAAAACTGCTTCTGCTGATAATACTCTGCATGATCTTTGCCCGTAATGCAGCAATGGGTTTTAACAGGATAGCCGATAAAAGATTCGATGCACTTAACCCCAGGACAAAAGCCAGGGAGATACCTTCTGGTATTATAAGTATAACGGCTGCAACAATTTTTGTCATCATCAATTCTCTCCTTTTTATTGCAACAACCGTATTCATCAACAGGCTCACCCTCTTCCTTTCTCCTGCAGCACTTTTTGTCATCCTCGGATACAGCCTGACAAAAAGGATAACCTACCTCTCACATTTCATACTCGGCCTCGGATTAAGCCTTGCTCCCATCGGTGCTTATATATCTGTTTCAGGTTCATTTGCCATTAATCCTGTTATCTATTCTCTAATAGTAATCACATGGGTGAGCGGATTCGACATCATCTATTCCCTTCAGGATGAGGAATTTGACCGTGACAACCTGCTGCGGTCCCTTCCGCAGGCAGCAGGGGAAAAAAGTGCTCTTACAATCTCTGCCATAGTACATTTCCTTACATTCATCCTTGTGATAACTGCAGGTTTTACCAGTGATGGAGGCTTGCTCTACTGGGCAGGAGCGGCTATTTTTTCAGGGCTCTTGCTTTACCAGCATTTAATCGTAAAGCATGATGACCTGAGCAGAATAAACCTTGCATTCGGTACAACCAACGGTATTGCCAGTATTATTTTTGCAGCTTTTGTTATAGCCGATCTTTTCTTAAAACACAACTGACAATTAAAAAAAATTCAGGAACTATTTTTTGTCATCGTTTTTTTTGTTACTTGGCAGTATAAAAACCTGATATGGGAAACGTAATAATTAAAGAGGTAGTTAGCCGGAAGGAGCTGCGCGAATTCATTTATCTTCCTGAAAAAGTCCACAAAAATGAACCTGGCTGGCTCCCTCCCATCTATATGGATGAACGACTTCTGTTTAACAAGAAGAAGAATAAATCATTTAAATATGCAGATGCAGTTCTGCTTCTTGCATGGAAAGATAAAAAACCCGTGGGAAGGATAATGGGCATCATCAACCGGAGGTATAACACAATTAACAATGAGCAGCATGGAAGATTTTGCTTTATGGAATGTTATGACGAACAGGAGATTTTTCATGCCCTGATTGAATGGGTTGAGAAGTGGGCAAGGCAAAATGGAATGAGAATGCTTGTGGGCCCGCTCGGCTTTTCGGACAAAGATCCCCAGGGATTCCAGATAGATGGTTTTGAATACCCCATGTTCATTACCAGCGCAAACAATTCTCCCTACATGCCCAGGCTGATTGAAGCTGAAGGGTATGAAAAAAAGATTGACCTCGTGAATTACCTTGCAGAAATGCCTAAGGAGTTGCCGGAAGTATACACAAAGATACTGTCAAGAGTCGGGAATTCAAATGGATATAAGATTATTGAGTTTAAATCAAAAAAAGAGCTGAAAGCCTATATTATTCCAGCTCTTGAGCTTATGAATGAAACCTTCAATGAGATCTATGGTTTCGTACCCCTTACCGATAAGGAAAAAATAGAATTCGCCAACAGGTATTTAGCCATTCTCGACCCTAAATTCATTAAGGTTGTCGAAGCTGATGGAGGATTGGTAGGATTTGCCATAGGAATGCCGGATGTGAGTCCGGGGATAAAGGCATGTAATGGCAGACTTCTTCCTTTCGGTATCTTTAAGGTGCTGAGTGAGTCGAAACGGTCAAAGAAGCTGTTAATGATGCTCGGCGGTGTGAAGAAACCTTACCGGGGAAAAGGAATTGATGTCCTGATGGGAGTCAAGATACTCCAGTCGGGGATAAAACATAAGATGGAGATCATCGACAGTCACCTGGTCCTTGAAGACAATACAAGGATGCGGGCTGAATATGAAAGAGTTAACGGGAAAGTTATAAAGAAATTCCGGATATATCAGAAAGAATTATAAGCCCCCAAACCCCCTAAAGGGGGCTTTAATGATGTGACTATTGATAAGTCCCCTTCAGGGGATTCAGGGGCTCAGAACCTGAATACAAATGAGAATCCCAGCAGCTCCCTGAACTGTATCCTGGCTGTGCTCTTCTGCTTGCCGTCGGGGCCAGGCACAGGTTGTTTTTCTTTATCAAACACCGGGGTTTTTGTATCATCATCATAAATAAAATGCGTATTAAATCTGACATCAGTGAACCAGTTCAGGTTTGCAGTCACAATCATTTCCCAGTCGATATCCACATTCTGAGGATTATTTATGTAATTGGCAAATAGCTGAAGCCTGTTTGTTATTGTTACGGTTTTTACCGGCATGAATTTATTGGTGATCATTAAACTCATTCCCGGCTCATTCTTTGATTTTCTATCTTTGGCTATACCATACATAGTCTGATCTATTGACACAGTATCGGTGACAAAGGTCCCTTTGTAGGATAATGGAGAGAAGTTTATTGATGTATTCTTATCAGGTTTATAATCCAGACCAAACCCTGCTGTAAGTGTGGCAGGATTAAAGAACTTGGAAACTAGGGTCGTATCGTTATTTGTGTAATTATATCCCTTTGCTATCTGTGTCTTGAACAAAAGAATGCCGCTGAAATCAAACTTACCGAAGGCTTTATGATTCAGCTTCGAGTTTGTTTCAAGAAGGTCAAGATTTTTCCTGACACCATTTTCTTCAGTTGCTACCAGACCAAATTTAAGCCGTGCGAAATTTGCATATATCGTTTTGAGGGGCTTGTTTTCATAATCGGCATAACCGGTTATATCAAGTGAGGTCGATATACTGCTTTCACCTCCCCTGACCCAGTTAGTGAGTGATGTCTGGTTGAGCGCAAATGATGCCTCTGTACGATATTTCCAGTATCTTTCTTTCACAGTTATAATACCAACATCAAGAAGTTTGGATTTATCGATCTTCTGTACTTCAATTCTTGCATCGGAATGAATTTGCTGTTTGGCCAGTCGTCTGAAATTTACCCCCTGCTCCAGGTAAAGTCCTACAGTATTCCTCGAAGGAGAGCCTACCCAGACAGTAATTGAATCGTTCATTTCATTCCTGAGCCAGTAACGCTTCATCATACCTGTTCTTGAATTAAGCCATATTTGGGTCACAGCGCCACCCGATCCTGTAATATTGATAATACTGGAATCGCGTGCCTGAATGTAATCCATCAGTACCTCCACCGCCATCCTTAAAGAATCACCTTCATAAGGATTATTGTAATAAACAAACGGGAATCCTGGTCTTTTTGAACCTACAATGTGAAGGGTATCACTGACAAAATAAATAATTGTATCTCTTATTCCGGATTGCGTTTTTAACTGGATCTCTGTGAATATGGTATCAGCTATATCAGTTTGTCTGACAGTATCGCCTGCCTGTACTAAGTCAGCAGGAACCTGCAGTGTATCAGGCTGTACCTGAAGTGAGTCATCAGACATCTTTGTCGAAATCACCGGCACCCTGATAGTCAGTGGTTTCCATCTGTAAAACTTCTCCCATGGAATATTTATCGAGTCGAAAGGATACTCTTTCAGAAAATATTCTGATGAATCATACGGCAGATTACAAGCCTCAAATATCAGGCGTTCAATTGCAAGCCGCAAAGGATCCTGGTTCTCTTTCCAGTAGCGGGACTGATACTTCTTCTGAAGGTACTTAAATGCCTCGTCGGATGAAAGGATGATCTCCGGTGTTTTATGCGGCTCCTTAAGGATCATTCCACTCTTTCTCAAAGAGTCAATAATGCCCGCGACATTGAAAGATGAGGTATCTGGTTCCTGTGAGAAGCCTGAAATACTGATTTTTATTAAAAAAAATATCAAAAAGAACTTTAGTGTTTTTATCTTCATAATTCAACATTTTTTGATGTTAATTCCCCGGTTGAATATATTATAAAATACCATTATTTTTACATATTATAACAGGCAGACTATGTGTCAGGTAATACTAACGATAAAACTTTCCGCCGATATATACAAAAATATCAAAAACCGGGATTCTTTTGTCTTCTGATCCTTTTAGTGTTTTACTCATTAATGAAATGTATTAAAATGCATGCACTCACCACCTTTATCCCCCTCTCTATTTCATGAAGAGGAGGAAACACCTAATTATCAAACACCCCCCCCTCTTTGCACTGCAGAGAGAGCCTGTCCCGGCCGAAGGACGGGAGGGGCTGGGGGGGTGAGTTCGTGCAGATAAATAATTAACGTTAAAGACAAATTATTGTAAAGACGCTGCATGCAGCGTCTCCACCACACCCGCATTAATAAATTTCAAACTACAATGGAACTACCTATATTTGAACCGTTTAAAATAAAAATGATCGAACCTGTTTACACCAGTTCAAGAGAACAGAGAGAAAAATGGATCAGGGATGCTTCCTTCAACCTCTTTAATCTGAAGTCAGAACAGGTGATTATTGACCTGCTTACCGATTCCGGAACAGGTGCCATGAGCGACAGACAATGGTCAGCAATGATGACCGGAGACGAGAGCTATGCCGGAGCCTCTTCATATTACAATCTGAAAAATGCAGTCACTGACATAACCGGTTTCAGTCATGTTCTCCCTGCACACCAGGGAAGGGCTGCCGAAAATGTCCTTTTTTCCGTACTGGTAAAAGAAGGAGACATTGTTCCCGGTAACTCACACTTTGATACAACAAAAGGGCATATTGAATTCCGGAAAGCAAAACCTGTGGATTGCACTGTTGACATAGCTAAAGACCTGACTGCCTGGCATCCTTTCAAAGGAAATGTGGACACAGCAAAACTTGAGGAGGTGCTGAAGAATAATCCTTCTGAAAAAATCTCCTGCATTATAGTCACAATAACAAATAATACAGCCGGGGGACAGCCGGTAAGCATGGCTAATCTCAGGGAGACAGGCCGGCTTGCACATAACTATGGCGTTAAACTTTTTCTCGATTCGGCCAGATTTGCAGAGAATGCCTGGTTCATAAAAACGAGGGAAGAGGGTTATGCAGATAAAGGTATAAGGGAGATTGCACGGGAGATGTTCTCCTATGCTGACGGGATGACCATGAGCTCAAAAAAAGATGCCATCGTTAATATGGGTGGCTTCACAGCCTATCGTGATGAAGAGCTATACAAGAAAGCATCTCCCTATAATATTATATATGAAGGATTTATAACCTACGGCGGCATGTCGGGCCGTGATATGAATGCTTTGGCACAAGGATTATATGAGGGCACTGAAGAGGAGTATCTCAGGTCAAGGACCGGTCAGGTTGCTTACCTCGGAACGAAGATGAAGGAATATAATATCACGGTTCTTGAGCCTTTTGGAGGTCATGCAATATTTATTGATGCAAAGAGATTCCTGCCGCAGATCCCTGACGAGGAGTTTCCCGGACAGACGCTTGCAGTTGAGCTGTATCTTGAAGGGGGTATCAGAAGTTCAGAGATCGGAGCACTCATGGCTGACAGGGATCCTGTGACAAGAGAGAACAGACACAGCGGTGTGGAACTTATCAGGCTCGCCATACCCCGGAGAGTATATACCGACAGACATATGGATTATGTTGCGGCAGCTGTAGGAAATGTGTTCGAAAGAAGAGACTCAATACCTAAGGGTTTTCGTATTAAAAAAGAGGCACCCTTCCTGAGACATTTTTCGATTGAGTTGGAAAGACTGTAGAAGTCAATTTTGATAGTCTCACAGAATTCCTTTTCTTTGCAGCGCTAAAAAATAAAAATGCAGGATCTAACAACAGGGAAGGCAGGAAGACTCATATTTCAGTTTGCTGCCCCGATGCTTATCGGGAATGTGTTTCAACAGCTTTTCAGTATTATCGACACTATTATTGTAGGAAATTTCGTTGGAAAAGAGGCTCTTGCTGCTGTAGGTGCTTCGTTCCCGGTAATCTTTATGATGGTTTCCCTGATAATAGGACTGGTAATGGGAACCACGGTGGTGATTTCGCAATATTTCGGGGCTAAAGACTATACAAAGGTTAAAAGGGCTATCGATACAATGTATGTATATAGTGCAGGTGCCGGTATTATTGTTACTATTGCAGGACTAGTTTTTGCCGGGCCTTTACTCCGGTTCCTGGGACTTCCTGAAGAGATAATGCCCCAGGCAACACAGTACCTTCGTATTTTCTTTGCAGGAATCGTAATATTCTTCGGTTACAACGGCACAAGTGCTGCCCTCAGAGGTTTGGGTGATTCAAAAACTCCCCTTTATTTCCTTATTATTGCAACCGTCGTAAATATCATACTCGATCTGCTTTTCGTGGCTGTTTTCAAATGGGGAATAGCCGGTGCCGCATATGCAACAATCATCGCAAACGGACTGGCATTTGGCCTGGCCATCTACTGGCTTAACAAGACTCATAAACTGATACGTATAGCGATAAAAGGGCTTCATTTCGACAGGGAAATTTTCAGGCAGAGCATTCGAATAGGGTTACCCACGGGTATACAACATACGCTTGTTGCTCTTGGAAACCTGGCACTTCTGGGTATTGTCAATACATTCGGAACCAATGTAATAGCAGGGTTTTCAGTTGCCATACGCATCGACAACCTGGCTACAATCCCGGCAATTACTTTTTCACAGGCACTTTCAACATTTGTGGGTCAGAATATCGGAGCCGGGAAAATCGGACGTATCAGAAGCGGATTAATATCTACATTAAAAATGGCCGGAGGAGTGACTTTAGGTACAACAGTTCTGATAGTACTCTTCGGGAAACTCCTTGTAAGTCTCTTTACAAATGATGCCCAGGTAATATTCACAGGGAACCAGTACCTTACCATCGTCAGTATCTTTTATATAACCCTGACCCTCATGTTCATGTATAATGGTATTATGAGGGGAGCAGGGGATACTTTCTGGCCAATGATATTTTCATTAATCTCACTCTGGATAATCAGGATCCCGTTTGCATGGATCCTCTCAGGGAAAACAGGAGCTGTAGGAATATGGTGGTCGATACCGGCAGGCTGGATTATCGGTCTTGCACTCTCTTACATGTATTATAAAATGGGACGCTGGAAAACCAAGGCTGTTGTGAATTTTAACGGGAATTCGTAACTTTCAGTTTTATAATCAACAACAACGAGATGATAAAATCCATGACCGGCTTTGGCAAGACCACAGTTGAAATTGCGGGTAGAAAGATCACCATCGAAATAAGATCTCTCAACTCCAAATCACTTGATCTTAATACACGACTGCCCTGGCTGTACAGGGAAAAGGAGTCCGACATAAGAAATATAATCAGTAAGAAACTCGACAGGGGAAAAATTGATCTTACAGTTAGCTTTGATATACTTGATATTGAGAATGTTCCGGCAATCAATAAAGCAGTGGTCATGAATTATTATGAGCAGATGAAAGAGATAGCCGGTGAGTTGAATGTTAAAACAGATGAACAGTTACTTGGCACAATAATGAGGCTCCCTGATGCTTTTAAAACAGAAAAACCGGAGCTGGCCGAGGAAGAATGGCTGCTTGTTAAGGAAAAAATAATCGAATCAGCGGAACAGCTTAACAATTTCAGGATCGAGGAGGGAAGCTCTCTTGAAACGGACCTGACAGGGTGCATAAGCAGAATACTTACACTGCTTACTGAAGTAGTAAGTTATGAAGAGGAGAGAATAACCAGGCTCAGGAACAGACTCAAAAGCTTACTTGCAGAGAATATAGGAACAGAGAACATCGATATGAACAGGTTCGAACAGGAGCTTATCTTTTATCTCGAAAAAATGGATATCAACGAGGAAAAGGTCAGACTGAAAAAACATTGCGAGTATTTCCTGGAAAAAACCGCTACTGAACCGCCAAATGGTAAAATACTTGGTTTTATTTCACAGGAGATCGGACGTGAGATAAATACCATCGGCTCAAAGGCAAATGATGCCTCAATCCAGAAACTTGTGGTGATGATGAAAGATGAGCTGGAAAAAATTAAGGAGCAGACTCTGAATGTTTTATAAAAAATGAAAGGCAAACTGGTAATAATATCAGCACCTTCAGGTGCAGGAAAATCGACGATAGTAAAACATCTGCTTGATAAGGGACTGAACCTTGAGTTTTCAATTTCTGCCACAACACGTACTCCCAGGGGAAAGGAAAAAGACGGCAGGGAGTACTATTTCCTATCCGTTAAAGAGTTCCGTAACAGAGTACGCCAGGAGGAATTTGTTGAATGGGAGGAGGTCTATAAAAACCAGCTTTACGGTACTTTGAAAAGTGAGATCGACAGGATATGGGCAAACGGGAATAATGTACTTTTCGATGTTGATGTAAAGGGAGGAATCAACCTGAAGAATATTTTCAGGCATAAGGCTATTTCCATATTTATCATGCCGCCCTCAGTTAAAGAGCTTGAAAAAAGACTGAAACACCGGGGAACAGATAATCATGAAAAGATAAGAATGAGAATAGCAAAAGCTGAAGAGGAAATGAAACTGGCTGTCAGGTTTGATAATATAGTTATTAACGATAACCTGGAACAAGCTGTAAATGAAATATATGACCTGGTCAATAATTTTATAAACCGGGATATAGTATAATTATTTGAGGCCTTATTATGCCTAATGTTGGTTTATATTTCGGATCATTTAATCCAATTCATATCGGGCACATAGCAATTGCCGGTTATATGCTTGAATTCACCGGTCTCGACGAGGTATGGTTTGTTGTAAGCCCGCACAATCCCTTGAAGAAGAAAGAGACACTGCTCGATAACTACCAGCGCCTTCATATGACAAACCTGGCCATTGGCAGCAATGACAGGATGAAAGCATCAGACATAGAGTTCCGGCTCCCTGTACTCTCATATACTATTGATACATTGACCTACCTGGAGGAAAAACATCCAAATCATCAGTTTTCCCTGATCATGGGGGAAGATAACCTCTATACTCTGCACAAATGGAAAAATGCCACAGAGCTGATACGAAAATGCATGATAATAGTTTATCCCCGCAGGGGTGCTGTAAAGCCTGCAACTCCGCAGCTTGAAGTATTACTTTCCAAAGCAAAGGTTACTTTCGTGAAGGCACCTCTGATGGACATCTCGGGCACCTTTATCCGTAATGGAATAAAAAGAGGCAAGGATATGTCATATTTCCTGCCTTCGGCTGTCTCGAAGTATATTGAGGAGATGCATTTCTATGAATAACCCCCGGGATTATATTTTTTTTATGATCTCCAGTCCCCGTTTAAGAGCCTGCTCATTGGCCGGTATCATGTTATGGTAACGCTCAGGGAGCGATTTTTTAAGACCTTTGATAACATTTTCCATTTTAATGAGGGGTTTCACTTTAAGAAATCCCCCGAGGACTATCATGTTAAAAGTCCTGGGGCTTTTCATTTTCCCGGCCTCTTCAGTTGCATCAACACGGTAAACTGTTATATCCTTCCTTTCGGGGTGGCGTGTTATACCATTACCGTCATAGATAAGTATTCCGCCAGGCTTGACTGAGTTTTCAAATTTATCAAGCGACTGCTGGTTCAGTATTATTGCAGTGTCGAAGTGTCTGATGATCGGCGAGCTTATCCTTTCAGTGCTGAGTATCACGATCACATTTGCTGTGCCGCCGCGCATTTCAGGTCCGTATGAAGGCATCCAGCTTACTTCCATATCCTGCATAACTCCGGAATATGCCATTATCTTACCCATCGACAGGACACCCTGTCCTCCGAATCCGGCTATAATTATTTCTTCAGTCATAATTTTAAAATTTCAAGGTTCAACTATGCAGGCTGATCTGCAGGAGTTTTCATATCGCCCAGAGGATAATACGGAAGCATGTTTTCTTCCAGCCATTTATTTGATTGGACGGGAGACATTTTCCAGTTTGAAGGACAGTTTGAAACTATCTCCACGAAGCAAGTACCCTTGTTCAGTTTCTGATACTGAACAGCTTTTCTAATAGCTTTTTTTGTTTTCCGAACATTAGCCGGTGTATGAACACTTTGCCTTGTAACATAACAGGTACCTGGCAGAGTAGCAATTATATCGGTCATTTTCAATGGATTACCCATTGTGCTCACATCTCTTCCGTATGGAGAGGTTGACGATTTCATCCCGGGCAGGGTGGTTGGTGCCATCTGGCCCCCTGTCATCCCGTATATTCCGTTATTAATAAAAACAATAAGAATGTTCTCTCCTCTGTTACATGAGTGAATGGTCTCTGCAGTGCCTATAGCTGCAAGGTCGCCGTCGCCCTGATAGGTAAAAACAAATTTTTCAGGCATCAGCCGCTTGATCGCCGTGGCAACTGCCGGTGCCCGTCCATGAGCGGCCTCCTGCCAGTCTATATCCATATAGTTATACAGAAAAACCGAACATCCGACAGGACAAATCCCGATGGACTCGGACTGGAGTCCCTCCTCATCGATTATTTCAGCAATAATACGATGGGCTGTTCCATGACCGCAGCCGGGACAATAGGAAAGCACATTGTCGGTCATGAGTTTTGTCTTTTTATAAACCAGATTTTCAGGTTTTATAATCTCTTTTATTCCTGTAGCTTGTGCCATATCTTAACCTCCGGTGATTTTTGATTTCAGACTTTCAACAACTTCATCAGGTGCCGGAATAATACCTCCCATTCTCCCGAAATGATAAACGGGCACCTTTCCGTTAACTGACAGAAGAACATCCTCAACCATCTGTCCTGCACTCATTTCGACTGAAAGCATCATCTTCACCTTATCGGCCAGTTTGTTTATCCGTTTTGTCGGGAACGGGAAAAGTGTTATTGGTCTTAACAGTCCTGCCCTTATCCCCTGTTCACGTGCAAGATGTACTGATTTCTGGCAGACACGTGCGCTTGTACCATATGCAACAAAAAGATATTCAGCATCTTCACACTGAAATTCCTCATAGCGAACCTCCTTTTCCCTGATCTCATTGTATTTTTCAACAAGTTTCTGGTTAAAGACCTCCTGTGCATTAGAGTCAAGGTCGACCGAGGTGATAACATTTCTTTCTCTTGTTGGTGTTTTTCCTGTTGTTGCCCATTCGGGAACTGTTTTCGCTCTCTCTTTTTGAGGACTCAGCCACACTTTTTCCATCATCTGGCCTATGGCGCCGTCGGATAGTATCATTGCAGGGTTACGGTATTTAAATGCAAGTTCGAAGCACAGGTCCACAAAGTCGGCCATCTCCTGCACTGATGCCGGGGCCAGGACTATCAGGTGGTAATCGCCGTGCCCCCCTCCTTTTGTTGCCTGGAAATAATCCGATTGTGCCGGTTGTATAGTACCAAGTCCGGGTCCGCCCCTTACCACATTAACGATAAGACAGGGAAGTTCAGCCCCTGCGATATATGATATACCCTCCTGTTTCAGGCTTATTCCCGGTGATGAAGATGTTGTCATTACCTTTTTTCCACAGCCGGCACCTCCGTACACCATATTTATCGCGGCAAGTTCGCTTTCGGCCTGGAGTACTACCATTCCGGTCTTTTCATATGGTTTGGCCTCCATGAGATACTCAAGAATCTCACTCTGCGGTGTTATCGGATAGCCGAAATAACCATCGGCACCTGCACGTATTGCAGCCTCTGCCACCGCTTCATTGCCTTTCATTAGTTTTAATTCCTTTTCCATTGCCACACTATATTTTTGTTTTATACACAGTTATCACACCATCAGGACAAACCATGGCACAGTTGGCACAACCAATACACAGATCGGGATTTGCCGGGTAAGCATAGAAATAACCTTTATGGTTGACCTCCTTTGCCATGGCAATCGTTCCCGTAGGACATGATACCATGCAAATCTCGCATCCCTTGCATCTTTCAATTTCTACAACAATACTTCCTCTGATCTTAGCCATATTGATATTTATTTTGTTTTATACTGAAGGATGATCTTTATAAAATTTCTTCAGACGTATTTCCAGATCGCCGAATTGTTCCCTTGGAATCAATGAAACACATGCTCTCAGACCCTCGGTTCTTTCGCTGCCCGCTATGCTTAGCGAAATGGCGCTGATACCGTAATGAAGAAGCTCTTTCAGAAGCTCACCGCCTGTCATGCCGGGGTAGGAAATTGTAAAATAAAATCCGTCGGCAAGAGGTTCATCAAGATCCCTGTCATATACTATTTTAAATCCGTTACCGGTAAACATCTTCTTCATTATTGCAGCCTTTTCACCATATTCTTTCACATCATCACGGTATCTGTAGGTTCCATTGTTTACAGCTTTCAGTATAGCGGCGAGACCATGCTGGGCAGAATGGGAAACTCCTGCAGATAATGCGTATAATGCTCCAAAGATAACTGAATATCCGAATTTATCTGATGAATAATATCTTAGCAGGTCAGGATACCGCCGGGTGAAAAGATGATCGGATATTACCATCAATCCGATTCTCTGACCTGCATAACTGAATATTTTCGAGCTGGAAATAAGCAGGATATAATCATCGGTATAGCGTCCGACAGTCGGCTGGTAGGGTGGTTTACCGGGGATGGAATAATCTTTCCTGAAATCCATTCCAAAATAAGCAAGATCCTCAATAACAATTACATCGTACCTGCGTGCCATCTCTCCGATTATTGAAAGCTCCTCCTCATTGAGACATATCCAGGAAGGGTTATTTGGATTTGAATAGAGCAGGGATGATATCTTTCCGGTCTCCAGATATGATTCAAGCTTTGCCCTTAGCTTTTTCCCCCTGTAATTATATATATCAAATGAATGATAATCATGTCCCAGCATCTTTACCTGTTGTTTCTGGACCGGAAAGCCGGGATCGATGAAAAGAGTGCCCTCCTTGGTCCTGTCATTCCTGTTAGCAACAAGGAAACTTACCATTCCTCCCATCATTGATCCCACTGTTGGTATACAGCCTTCCGGATTCACATTAAGATTAAGCAACAATCTGATAAATATTGATGCCTCATCCTTAAGCATTGGAATCCCCCTTATATCGGGGTAAACAGCAGCGGCACCGTTCCTGAGAGCATCTATTTCAGCTTCAATGCCAACTGCGGGAGCAGGCAGGCCCGGGACTCCCATCTCCATTCTTATAAATTTTATACCTGTGGCCCTTTCAATCTGATTTGCCAGAAAAACAATCTCCCTTATTGAAGCGGTATCTGGTTCCGGTAATCCGTTTTTACTTATTATATCGTTTATTAATTCTGTTGATATTGGTATGTTATTCATGTAACTATGTTAATATAAATTCTGTTTACCTTATTACGTGCAAATATTATACTTAATTTTTATAATACTAAATTCACTTCTCAATCCTTATCCTTGCATCAACGACTGTTATTGCATCAGGACTTCCGATAAGAGGATTGAGATCCATCTCCTTGATCTCCGTAGCAAACCTCAGCAGGCTTGACAGCCTGACAATTATTTCAGCAAATTTCTGCTCATTGATTCCGGACTTACCGCGTGTTCCTTGTATTATTTTGTAGCTTTTCAGGCTCCTGATCATCGAATTAGCTTCATTGAAGGTGAGAGGAGCAAGTCCTGATGAAACATCACCAAGCACCTCAACGAATATACCCCCAAGGCCGCAGAGGATAACATGCCCGAATTTCGGTTCATATTTTGCACCAATGAAAAGCTCGGTTCCTGTTATCATTTGCTGTACCAGGACTGCCATAACACCTTTTATCTTTATCATCCTGTTGAACTCGGCGCTGAGATGAGTTATGGATTTTATATTAAGAGTAACTCCGCCGACATCCGATTTATGAACAGGACCTACAGCTTTCAGAGCCAGAGGATATCCTATCTTTTTTGCGATTGAGATCAGTTCCCTCCTGTTCCTTACCACTGCTTCCTTCACTGCCGGGATCCGTGCAGCACTAAGAAGCTGTTGAATAATATCCGGCTCAAGATAACCATTGGGAGCATTTTCGATTATCTTGCGGATAAGCGGCACTTCAACCTCTTCAAGAAAGATCTTCTCTTCAGCCGGGTGCGGTGTATTTGAGATTTTCGTAAGCGCCCGCCCGAGTACTACCTCATCAGGAAAATTAACGTGTCCTTTGTCAAGAAAATAAGCAAGTTCCGTCTGAGAGCTTGCCACTGATGGAAGTATTGGAAAGAGGGGCTTATTACATTGCCCGATCTTCCTGTGCATTAGCTCATATATCTCTGTCATGTCGTTAAGCCCGTTACTGCCGAATATCACTGTCATGCCGTCAATGTCGGGCATTTGTTTATCGACATATTCGATCACGTTATCGAGCTGGTCATTTGTAGCAGTGGCTATAAGATCTATGGGATTGTCTGCTGAGGCTCCCGGGTTCATCATAGCCAGCAGCCTGTCGTGATGCCTCCCTGTTATCTTCGGGATATCCATGCCGCCGGCAGCCAGAGCATCGGTAAGCATAACTGCAGGTCCTCCTGCATGAGTAATTATAGCTATATTCCTGCCTTTCAGATGCTTATGGAAGAAAACAGATGCAACTGTTGTAAGCTCTTCCCTGCCCGAACACCTTACGATGCCTGCTTTTCGGAAGAGAGCCTCAACTGCCGAATCGGAAGATGCCAGCGCCCCGGTGTGTGATGAAGCCGCTCTTATCCCTGCTTCTGTTGTGCCTGCCTTGATAGCCGCTATCCTGCATCCCTTCCTGATAAGGGAGGAAGCATGGTGCAAAAGCTTGTCGGGGTTCTGAATGCTCTCAACATATATCAGCTTTATCAGAGAGCTGACAGCAGGATCAAAAGTGTTATCCCAGTATTCCAGGATCTCTTCAACACCTGTTTGCGCACTGTTACCAACGGAATAGACGCTTGCGAAGTTGACTCCCTTGGGTATTGCCGACTCAAAGATAAAAACCGCCGTAGCACCGGAACCTGATACAAAATCACACCCGTGGCTGTTAAGCTTCGGTACGGGTGTGGTGAATATGCCACTGTACGATTGAGTGATAACACCAATGCAATTGGGCCCTATAAGTGTACCGCCGGCATTGCTTACCAGGTCAGCTATTGATTCTTCAAGTTTTTTGCCCTCCTCACCGGCTTCACTGAATCCGGCTGAAATAATAATGAAAGCCTTTGTGTTTTTTTCCTTAATGAGGACCTTGACCACAGGAAGACAGTACTTTGCCTGTATGGCAATTATTGCAAGATCTGTCTGCGGGATATCCCTGATGTCGCGATAAGATTTCTTACCCTGGACTATATCCTGTTTTAGATTCACAACATAAAGATCCCCCTGGAACTTCCCGTCAATAATATTTTTCAGGATTTTCCCGCCCGGCTTTAAAAGATCTTCTGATCCTCCGACAACGACTATGCTGCCCGGATGTATAAGCTTATCGTTCAACATTTTAGGAGAAACATACCCGGAATTAACAGTAGAGCAATATAATAAAAAAAATGTTACAAAGCAGGAAACAATTCATTTAAGAACTATTTTATAAACCTAAGAAACCAACTTTTATTTGCTGGAAAGAAATAAATTTGACACTGTGTAAGTTAATATGAGAAATTATCAGGTCATTGTACACCGGAAAGTAATGAAGATTTAAAATTGATCTGCGATAAGTTATGATAAAGGTTGCAGCTATTACAGCATGTATTCTCACCTTTCAAATCACAGTGTCAGCTCAAAAAATAACAATTTTTGGGACAATCCGGGATGTTGAAAACGGGGAACATCTTATTGGTGCTACAATATCAGCTCAGGGCAAAAACCTGGGAACTTCTACAAATAATTATGGATTTTATTCACTGACAATCCCAGAAGGCACCTATGATATTTCGTATTCATTTGTAGGTTACAGGACTATTTTACATCATTTAGAGCTTTCGGAAGATACAACAATAGACATTGGATTGGAACCTGAAATAAAGTCTCTTGATGAAGTGATTGTCGAAGCAAAAGATAACAGCAGCGTGTTTATTAACCAGATGGGCATCCATTCTGTTAATTTGAAAACAATTAAACTTACTCCGGCAGCTGCCGGTGAAATTGATCCGGTAAAAAATCTGCAGCTGCTTCCGGGAATTATAACGGTTAATGAGGGCACAACAAATTTGTCTGTCAGGGGAGGATCATTTGATCAAAACCTGTTTTTGCTTGATGATGCCCCGGTCTATAATCCATCTCATGCACTTGGCTTTTTCTCGACTTTCAATCCCGATGCAATAAGCAGCGTAAAGATCTATAAAACAGCATTCCCGGCGCAATACGGAGGAAGGCTTTCATCAATAATTGATATCAGGATGAAAGAGGGAAATAACCAGGCTATTAATGGCAGCGGGGGTGTTGGACTGATTGCCAGCAGATTATCCCTGGAAGGTCCGTTAAAAAAAGACCAGGCTTCATTCATAATTTGCGGACGATACAGTTATGCCGGATTGATAGCAAATGCATTTGGATTACTAGGACAAGCCCTCAGAATCGGGAGTCTTATGGATTTTAATGCTAATAACGAAATTAATTTCTACGATCTGAATGCAAAAGTCAATTACAAAATAAAGAACAATCACTTTTACCTGTCAGCATATTCGGGGCACGATCATTTTTATTATTACTCAATTGATAATAATGCAAGCATGGAATGGGGAAACCGGACGGGAACTGCAAGATGGAACCATGTGTTCAATTCCAGACTTTTTTCAAATACGATGGTTGTGTACAGTAAATATGATTACTCATATATTCTCAAAGACGATGCAAGGCATTTTAAATGGTCATCAAATCTCCAGGAACTGGATATTAAGTCAGATTTTGACTATTTTCTTAATCCTTCAAATCATCTCCAGTTCGGCATCTCACTTGAGAAACATAACTACTTTCCCGGAAAAATAGAACCTCGTGATTCGACGTCACTGACCAAACCTTTTGATCTGGACAGCCAGAAATCCATTGAAAGCTCCCTTTACATTTCAAACACCCAGAAAATCGGTGACAAACTGAGTATCAACTACGGATTAAGATATTCGATGTTCTTTCTTCTTGGAGAAAGTATGGTTTATTCTTATTCGCCTGATATGGAAGTTATTGATTCGACTCATTTCGGGAATGGTGAATTGATCAAGTTTTACAGCGGTTTAGAACCCAGGCTCGATTTAAGATATCTGATCAATGAAAATAACTCTCTGAAGTTTTCGTACACTTATGTAAATCAATATCAACATCTTATCTGTAATTCAACAGTAGGACTCCCCACAGATGTCTGGCTCCCCGCTAACAAAACCATAAAACCACAGTTTTCAAACCAGCTCTCTGCCGGATTTTATAAATCCTTACCGGGAAATAAGTATGAGTTATATACCGAGCTGTACTTCAGGAGAACAGGCAATATAATCGACTACCGCGATAATGCTGACCTGTTTCTAAATCCGCGTATAGAAACTCAGATATTGAAAGGGAAAGGGCAGTCATACGGTGCTGAGTTTTACGTTGAAAAGAAATCCGGAAAACTGACCGGCTGGATCAGTTATACTTTATCACAGACGACAAAACAGATAAACGGGATCAACAATAACGAACCATACCCTGCAACTTATGACAAGAGGCATAATCTGTCGGTAGTATTGCTTTATAAATTATCCAATGCATGGGATATAGGTTCAACTTTTAAGTTCACATCAGGGGGCTACATAACCATACCTGAAGGAACATTCCACTATTATGGAGTAGCCTTTAACTATTATACCAGCCGCAATGGCTTCAAGCTCCCACCGTATCATCGGCTGGATGTTTCATTCACTTACAAAAATCCAAAGAAACAGCTTAAACCATGGAAACCGGAATGGAATTTCGGCATTTATAACATTTATGATCGCAAGAATATTTTTTCTCTATTTATAAAAATGATTGATGTCAATTTCAGTGCTTTCGAAGCATATAAGATGTACCTCTACGGAATAACACCCTATTTATCATACAATTTCAGATTTTAGATGAAAAAAACAATAGCTATATATCTCTTTATGTTTTTCCTGTCAGGCTGTGTCGAAGAATTTGATCTTGATCTTGATCAGGCAGAACCAAGACTGGTAGTTGAGGGATTGATAACAAATCAGCCGGGACCGTACTACATCCGCCTGACAGAGAGTCATACCGGAGGATTAATTAAAACTGATCATTCACCAACTGGTGTTGACAGTGCGAAAGCTGTGATGAATGCTCAGATTATTATTTACGATGATGCAGGACAGATTGATACATTAGTTCCTATTGATGTTGACATAAATGAATATGATTATGACCCTCTTGGGGGATATTACAAGCTAGTGTATGACAATGCCGGAAATATTATTGATACCTTATTTTTAACAGATCCAAGTGAGTTCAGACATGATCGTGGTTTTTATAAAACTCAGCACTTTGTTGGCATTCCTGGGAGGACATACTTTATAACAATTAGATTAAAAGGTAAAGAATACATTGCAAGTGATTATATGCATCCCATTCCTGATATTGATTCACTTGGCTATATGAAGAAAATCCGGGAAAAGGACGGACAGGAGTATTACATCCCTCTCCTTTATTTTTCTGAACCTCAAGGGATTGACAACTTTTACCTGATCCAGCTTGATAATGAAGTATTTAGTCGGGGGTGGCCTGCAGCCTTCTCATGGCGATTCTCAATACTTTCTGATGAGTATCTGCAACCTTATGTAAATGGTTTGAATGTCAGCCTGGGGGAAAATCCCGGAGGTATTGAATATGACTATTACTGGCAAGGAGCGACAATTTATTTGGCATTAAGTTCTCTTTCTAAAAATGCGTACGAATTCTATAGGTCTCTTCTACAACAATTTAAGAATGACGGAGGAGCATATAAACCTTGCCCCGCTTCTCCTCCTACTAACATCAGTAACGGAGGACTTGGATATTTCCGGGCTTCAGCTATAAGCGAATCAGAGGTACAAATTCCTTTTACCTTTAAATAAAATAGCTAAAACAATATAACAGAATCATAAGCAGGGAAAAGAAGAGATTAAGTGCAAATGTCTGCCTTTTATTATCTTTGTAGTCCTATGTCAGGCAACACCATTATAGAGTTACTGATAAAGGATGATTTTTCAAAAAATGATCTTATAAAGCTTCTTCAGTCAGAAGGGAAAGACAAGGTATTGTTATTCAAAAGATCTGCTGAAATCAAAGAAAAATATATAGGGAAAAAGGTATGGTTAAGGGGATTAATCGAGTTTTCAAATATATGCGGTAAAGATTGTATGTACTGTGGCATCAGGAAAAGCAACACAAAACTTGAACGTTATAATTTAACCGATGACGAGATACTTATAGCCGCAAAGTTTGCATATGAGAACCGTTATGCTTCAATTGCTCTTCAGTCGGGAGAGATGGAAAGCGCCTCTTTTACAGACAGAATTGAAAACCTGTTGTATAAGATAAATAAGATTTCAAACGGGGAATTGGGTATCACATTATCTGTTGGTGAACAGGAGCCTGAAATATATAAAAAATGGTTTGACGCTGGAGCTCACCGTTACCTTCTGAGGATTGAAACAACAAATCCTGATCTATACAGGAAAATACACCCTGATAATAAAAAACATAATTTCCAAAGAAGATATGATTGTCTTATAAGTCTTCAGGACATTGGGTATCAGGCCGGTACTGGAGTAATGATAGGATTCCCATTTCAGACGCCAGAAGATCTTGCTAATGACCTG
>CAZHRV010000282.1:0-26395 GCA_964535035.1 uncultured Rikenellaceae bacterium | reverse complement strand
TCGAACGCCCAACCAACAGAACCGGAATCTGTCATTCTATCCATTGAACTACGGGACCTTATGGCAGCAAAATTAACATCAATATGCTGGTTTCACAACAATTTGCCAAAGATTTCCTATTTTCGCAAACCAAATAACCGGTTATCGGATTGCGGATTTTGGATAACGGATTACGGATTTTGGATAACGGATTACGGATTGTCAAGAATTAATCCGAAATCGAAAATCCGAAATCCGAAATTTATCCCGGGGAAGAAAGATTTAATACAAACTGTTAATATGGATTATGATTTCACAGCGATAGAGAAAAAATGGCAGAAATACTGGGAGGAGAACAAAACCTTTAAAACCCCTGATGATCTGACAAATCCCAAAAAATGCTATGTACTGGATATGTTCCCTTATCCGTCGGGAGCAGGCCTCCATGTGGGTCATCCTGAGGGATATACAGCTACAGATATCTACTGCAGATATAAAAGGATGAAAGGGTTCAATGTACTTCATCCTATGGGATGGGATGCCTTCGGACTTCCTGCGGAACAATATGCCATCCAGACAGGAACACATCCCTCAGTCACCACAAAAAACAACTGTGATACTTTCAGACGACAGATAAAAGAGCTGGGCCTGAGTTACGATTGGGAAAGAGAAATAAATACTACTGATCCTCAGTATTTCAAGTGGACTCAATGGATCTTTATACAACTTTTCAATACCTGGTTCGATGAGAAACTTCAGAAAGGAAGGCCGATTTCTGAACTGACAATACCTGAAGAGATTAAAAAGCTCGGTGAAAAAGAGGTTCTGAAATATATCGCATCAAAAAGAATTGCCTATTACGAAGATGCCCAGGTATGGTGGTGCCCTGACTGCAGGATAGTATGTGCAAATGAGGAGGTCCTCCATGATGGTTCACACGAGAAATGCGGCAACATTGTTGAAAAGAAAAACCTGAAACAATGGTTGTTACGTATCCCTCTTTACGCCGAAAGACTGCTGTCGGGTATTGACAAACTCGACTGGCCTGAAGGCATTAAGGATATGCAGCGTAACTGGATCGGAAGATCAACAGGCGCCGAAGTCGATTTCGCTATTGAGGGTCTGGATGAAAAACTCAGGGTGTTCACCACCCGGCCCGACACATTATTTGGTGCCACATATATGGTAATTGCTCCTGAATACTCTCTTATCGACTCTATAACAACGGATGAAAACAGGAAAGAGGTAAACAAATACATAAAAGCGGCATCACTCAAATCAGATCTCGATCGTACCGATCTGGCAAAGGGGAAAACCGGTGTCTTCACCGGCAGATATGCTGTTAACCCGGTAAACCATAAGAAGATACCTATATGGGTGGCAGATTATGTCCTCACAGGATATGGTACCGGGGCAATAATGGCAGTCCCGGCTCATGATACACGCGACTTCGAATTTGCTGAAAAATTCGACCTCCCGATAGTTTGTATTCAGGATCCGGATGTAGCAGACACTGACCAGAAAAAGAGGATAATTGAAGGGAAGGAGTGCTGGACAGAAGACGGAAAATATATCAATTCACGCGATAATATAACAGGAATAGATATAAACGGCCTTAACAAGGAAGCAGGCATAGCAAAGATCACAAAATGGCTTGAATCAAAGAATCTCGGAAAGGCAAAAGTCAATTACAAGCTGCGTGACTGGCTTTTCAGCAGACAGAGGTACTGGGGTGAGCCCTTTCCGGTTATACACTGGGAGGATGGTGAAATAGCCGTTCTTGATGAAAAAGAGCTGCCGCTTGAACTTCCGCAACTTGAGAAGTACCTGCCCGGTGAAAGTGGTGAATCACCTCTTGCCAATGCCACAGAATGGCTCAATGTAACAGATAATTCGGGACGAAAAGGAAGAAGGGAAACAAATACGATGCCTCAATGGGCAGGATCATGCTGGTACTATCTCCGCTTTATTGATCCATCAAACAAAGAGAGGATATTTGATCCTGCAATGGAAAAATACTGGATGCCTGTTGACCTGTATATCGGTGGCGCTGAGCATGCTGTTCTTCACCTTCTCTACAGCCGTTTCTGGCATAAAGTGTTGTACGACCTCGGTATTGTCTCAACGGATGAACCATATACCCGTTTATTCAACCAGGGAATGATACTGGCATTTGCCTATGAAAATAAGGCGGGGGCAAAAATCTCTGTTGACATGGTTGAAGAGAGGGAAGGAAAATTCTACCATACTGAAACAGGGGTCGAACTGAAGCAGATAGTGGCAAAAATGTCAAAATCACTTAAAAATGTTATTAATCCTGATGACGTAATTGCGAAATATGGAGCTGATTCTCTAAGAATGTACGAGATGTTCATGGGACCTCTCGACATAATAAAACCATGGGATGACAAAGGCGTTAAAGGGGTTTTCAATTTCCTGGGAAGAACTTTCAGATTCTTTTCAAACCCGGAGAATATCACTTCAGGAAAGGAGGATGAAGAGGTATTAAAAGGACTCCATCAGGCTATCAGGAAAGTTGAGGGTGATATCGAAAACCTGCATTTCAATACTGCAATTTCGGCAATGATGATATTCCTGAATATTGCGATCAGGAAGGGGCATGTGACAAAAGATACTGTATGCACATTTGCAAAAATCCTCTCGCCTTTTGCACCGCACCTGGCTGAAGAGTTGTGGAGCCTCCAGGGAAAAGATAAAACTCTTGCCTTCGAACTATGGCCGGAGGTAAATGAGGAATACCTGAAGGAGGATGTATTCGAATATCCGGTTTCATTCAACGGTAAGCTGCGGTTTAAAATCTCCCTGCCTGTAAACATGGGTAAAGAGGAGATAATTAAAAATGTCCTCGCTGATAAAAGGGCAAAAAAATGGCTGGAAACAGGAAACATGACCAACATTATTGTTGTCCTTAACCGCATTGTAAACATAGTTATAAAGAGTTGATGATAACAAGGATAAAAACCATATTCCTCTTATTTTCAGTTGTTTTGCTCTCATCCTGTAAATTTGTACATAGGGAGGATCCAATATTACAGGATATGGTATCAGATACAATACCCGCTCAGGAACGAGAAGCACCAAATTACCTTTTCGGAATTCCTGCCGACTCATTCAATCTCATTTCCGGACATATCAGACCAAATGGTTTCCTGTCGAATATTCTTCTTGAGCATGGTATCACCATGAAGGAGATTGATCATCTGGTCAGAAATTCCGGATCTGTCTTTGATGTGAAAACAATAAGAGCAGAAAATAATTATACTCTTTTCTGCGATACCGACTCAACAGCCAGATTAAGGTATCTGGTATACGAACATGACCCAACAACCTGCTATGTCTTCAGTTTTAATGATTCCCTTAACATAACCCCCTTCAAAAAGGAGATAAGGAAAATAATAAGGTACTCCACCGGAACTATTGAAACATCTCTGTGGGAATCAATGATCGAAGGAGGATTACATCCCACACTCGTCACTAAACTCTCTGATATATTTGCTTGGACCGTTGATTTTTTCGGGTTACAGAAGGGAGACAGTTTCAAAGTCATCTATGAGGAAATGTTCATTGATAATGAGTCGCTCGGGGCAGGAAGGATATACGGAGCCAGGTTTACCTGGGCCGGAAAGACTATAACTGCTATCCCTTTTATCCAGGATGGAAAGGAGACTTTTTTCGATATTGAGGGAAACAGCCTCAGAAAAGCCTTTCTCAAAGCTCCTTTAAGGTTTTCAAGGATCTCCTCACGTTTTTCGTCCAGCAGGCTGCATCCGATCCTGAGGATACGCCGGCCGCACTATGGAGTTGATTATGCGGCACCTGTAGGAACACCTGTTTATGCTATTGGTGACGGCAGAGTGACTGCTGCCGGAACAGAAAACGGAGCCGGGAAAATGGTCAGGATCGTTCATAACAGTGTCTATTCAACTGCCTACCTGCATCTCAGCCGGTTTGGACCCGGAATACACAAGGGTGCTTTCGTAAAACAGGGTGATATTCTAGGGTATGTAGGAAGCTCAGGACTTTCAACAGGGCCGCATCTTGACTTTAGAATTTATCAGAACGGATCACCCGTGGATCCGCTGAAGGTTGATGCTCCGCCTGTGGAACCAGTTTCAGATGAGAACAGAGAGAGATTTGAAAAGAATAAAGCTGTGGTTTTAAGTCTGCTCACAACTTTCTAGTATCAGCAGCAAGCTTCCTTAATAGTTTTTCTATTATCCTCGGGTAATGCTCATATTCGAGAGCATGTACTTTTAAGGCCAGTGATTCGGGAGTTTCTGAAGGGGCCACTTTGCACCTGGTTTGAAAAATGATATCTCCCTCATCATAATTTTTGTTTACATAATGAATAGTGATGCCGGATTCTCTGTCACTATTGGTTATTACTGCTTTATGAACTCTATCGCCATACATCCCCTTTCCTCCGTAACGGGGAAGCAAAGCCGGGTGAATATTGATAATGCGATTTTCATATATCTCAAGAATATTTTCCGGAATCAGCCAGAGAAATCCGGCCAGTACCACAAAATCTATCCTGCTCTTCAGCAATATCTCCAATACTCTCCCTGAACTATAAAAGTCATTATATTCGAAAAAGCAGTTTTTTACATCAAGAGCCTCAGCCCTCTTTAAAACAAGGGCTTCACGATGGTTCGACAAAACGAGAGTAACTTTTGCGATCTTTTTATTCGAAAAATATTTTATTATATTTTCAGCATTAGTCCCGGAACCGGATGCCATTATTGCTATATTCCTCATTCTGTGATATTTATCACTTTTTGAATAAACTTTGGCAAATGTATTACAAGCAAATATAACGTTTTGTTTGTCAATATATTAGCCTGCCAAATAAATAATATATGTGAAATCATTTGAAAAATAAAGTACAAATATATTTCTTTGCATGGTTCAAAAGAATTATTAATTAAAATTTAACATTATGTCAGACATTGCCGCAAGAGTAAAAGAGATTATTGTTGACAAGCTTGGAGTTGACGAATCAGAAGTCACTGCTGAAGCCAGTTTTACTAATGATCTGGGTGCAGACTCTCTTGACACTGTTGAACTGATCATGGAATTTGAAAAAGAATTCAATATAGGAATTCCTGACGATCAGGCAGAGACGATAAGCACCGTTGGTGATGCAATCAAGTACATTGAGGAAAATGCAAAATAGTATTGCATAGCGTATACCCCATTTATGAGACGAGTTGTAGTAACCGGCCTTGGAGCAATGACTCCATTAGGCAAAAATTTGCTTGAATACTGGGAAGGACTTAAGAACGGTATTAGCGGATCGTGCATGATAACCCGCTTTGATACTGAAAAGTTCAAGACCAGATTTGCATGTGAAGTAAAGGATTACGACTCGTCTGATTATTTTGACAGAAAAGAGGCAAATAAGATTGACCTGTATACACAGTTTGCCCTGATTGCAACTGATGAAGCAGTCAAAGACTCCAGCCTGGACCTGGAAAAAGAGGATAAAGACAGGATAGGCGTAATCTGGGCATCTGGCATCGGAGGGCTTGACACCTATTATCGGGCAATAAAACAACATGTGCTGGGAGACGGAACGCCCCGGTTCAGTCCCTTTTTCATTCCCAAAATGATAAGTGACATTGCTGCCGGTGTAATTTCCATCAGGTATGGTTTCAAAGGTCCGAATTTTGCCACCGTATCAGCATGTGCATCTTCCACAAATGCTATAATTGATGCCGTGAACTATATCCGCTGGGGTAAAGCGGATATTTTTCTTACCGGCGGTTCCGAAGCAGCAATAAATGAACCCGGTATCGGGGGCTTCAACTCCATGCAAGCCATTTCAACAAACAATGCTGAATATAAAACTGCCTCAAGGCCATTTGATAAGACCCGTGACGGATTTGTTCTCGGCGAAGGTGCCGGGGCACTTCTTATTGAAGAATTAGAACATGCAAAAGCAAGAGGAGCAAGGATATATGCGGAATTCGCCGGCACAGGTATGACTGCCGATGCATACCATGTAACAGCACCTCACCCCGAGGGACATGGAGCACGTAATGTGATGCGTCTGGCTTTAGATGATGCCTGCCTTAAACCTGAAGATGTTGACTATATTAATGTCCACGGAACCGCAACACCCCTTGGAGATATTTCTGAAGCCAAAGCTATTGTAGATGTATTCGGGGATAATTCATATAAGCTTAATATAAGTTCAACAAAATCGATGACCGGGCACCTTCTCGGAGCAGCAGGTGCAATAGAAGCTATTGCCTCAATTATGACTATCGTTCATGATATCATTCCTCCTACAATAAACTTCAAAGTGCCCGATCCCGAAATTGATCAGAATCTGAATCTGACTTACAACAAGGCCCAGGAAAGAAAAGTCAATGTGGCTATCAGCAATACTTTCGGATTTGGCGGCCATAATGCTTCTGTCGTTATTAAAAAAGTCGGGATTTAGTGTCGGTACTTAAAGGAAAACTCAACGGTACATATATCTTAAACAAAAGGGTCTTTGGTTCAAACCTGAGGAAGTTACTTGGCTTCCGGCCAGGAAACCTTCGACTCTATGAAATAGCTTTTATCCACCGCTCAGCATCTTTAACATTTCCTGACGGTAATAAAGTCAACAACGAAAGACTTGAGTATCTGGGAGATGCCATTCTCGACGCTATTCTTTCCGATTTTCTGTTTGAAAAATTTCCTGATGCCAATGAGGGATTCATGACAAAAATAAGGGCCAGGATAGTGAACAGGGATGTGCTTAACGAGCTATCATTATCTATGGGGATCGATAAGATCCTTGTCAGTAAAATAAATTCCGTTTATCCCACTATAAATCTTTACGGCGATGCCCTGGAAGCTCTTATAGGAGCAGCATTTTTAGACAAGGGATTCAAAAAAACTAAAAAGTTCTTCATAAAGAATGTCCTGAGCAAATATCTTTACCTGGATAATATTATTAATACTGACACCGATTACAAAAGCCTTGTTTTTGAATGGGTGCAGAAGACTAAGGCAAATCTTGTCTTCACCTACAATGAGGAATATTATTTCGAAATGAAACAATCAGTATTTTCGGCTATCCTGTTCATTGACAGGGAGGAATTCGGCAATGGCCGGGGAGCATCAAAAAAGGAGGCAGAACAGGAAGCATCCAGACTTGCATGGGAAAGAATCAAAGATATTTCAGGTGAATGTGAATAGTATCTGCCAATTTTTCCCTATCTTTATAAGTTAGGGTGAATCTATGGGAACCAGATCAAAAATCAAGAGAGTACACCTTAGGATAAATGAGGACCATGAATCATCTTTTCTGGGTGTAGTATCAGCAGAACCTGATTATAAGCTGTCTCTTACTCTCAACAGGCACCTTAATATCTCACTCAGGAATGTTCCTTCCGTTATAATTAATGATGAATCCGGTAAAGAGCTGATCTTCAGTAGATTTTCTGACATATCAGCCTCTCCGCATCTTATATATGATCTGATATCAAACCGGTCGGAGAAAAATTTTCTTCTTAAAAAATTAAAAAATATTGATTATATTTTCCAGATCCACGATCCCCAGAATGAAATTGATATCAGTAATATTGTATCAATCCTGAGAGATGCTGAATTTATTACAGCTGTATTTAACCTTGAGCCTGATCTGATAAAGGACAAGAATTTATTTCACTTAATAATCCATTAGAATATGGAACCCTTGTTTTACAATTTGTCGGAAGAAGAGTTTTCGAAAAGCAGGAAAATCCTCTTATGGATATTTGTTTTTCTATTTTTTTTAGGAGGATTGGTTATACTTTTGGCAAGTCCTGTTTTTGGTTTACATCAGATTAAACCTTCATTCTCAGTTGCACCGTTCGGAATCAGCTTTTTTGTGGGTGTTGTTTCAGCTTTTGCTACGATCAAAAGGAAGAATCTCTTCTTCAAGATCGATGACGACAAAATAGAATTCCGGTACGGATTGATAAGACCTAAGAAACATACCTTCCTGTGGGAAAACATTAAAGAGCTTGTTATGCCCCATAAAGAAAGAAAAGTGAAGCTCAATCTCAAGGACGGAAAATCTTTTGTAATTAATCTTACCTGGCTCCAAAGAAAAAAATCACATTTTATCAGAAAGCATCTGTTCAGTACTGCCAGGTATAAAGACATGAATGTCAGAAAGGTACTCACTTTATCACAGGAAACAAAGAAATAATTAAATACAATATATTCTTCAAAGAGGCTTTTTTATAAAATATAAAAGAAAGTGCCGTCCCGGGCGGGACGGCACTTTCTTTTAATAACCCTAAAATTAACCTAACCTATGAAAAAACCTCTGTCTATTTTAATTCAAATTTCATGCCAAATGTGTTACAAAGATATGCTCCATATTTTTGCTAAACAAATATTTTAATGTAAACCGCTGAATATTAACAATATTTTAACAAAGGTTAACTTTATTTTAGGTCTTGTGCCCTCTATAGAACTTTCATTATACATATTGTTAAAGAAAGTTAAAGGGCAATTTCATAATTGATATACAAGTACTTTTGTATCTGTATGAAACGGTTGACCATAGTACTGCTGGCGGTTTTCTTTTTCCTGGCGATTTCAGGACTTATCCTAATTCAATTATCATGGATACGGAATGCCATTAAAATAACTGATCAGCAATTTCGTCTGAATGCAAATAAAGCCCTGGAAACAGTAATCCTTGATCTTGAACAGAAAGAATTAATCGAGAGAATTATTGAAGAAATAGATACTGTTGTTTCCGATCCGTTGACAGCCGTAGTCCCGGCAAACTCTCCACTTGCTAAAAGACTCCGTATTTACCAGCCATACTCCGAGCTACTTGATATGTACGGACTTGATAATCCTTATGATACAATTACCATTACAACCTCAGGCCAAAAAATTTATATAACATCTGAAGATATCTCTTCCTTCCCCGCTGCCGATGCCGGTGAAACCTCTGCAGAGTCTTTAAGTGCAGAACTTACAGGACGGGTATCCAATAAAATAGTATTCCTTGAGACCATCATGGAGAAAATCCTCCATGAAACACCGGATATAAGGGAAAGGATCGATCCGGGCAGCCTGCAGTCATTGCTCCGTCAAGAACTTAATAATGCAGGTATTCATCTCGACTTTGAATTTTCAATCCGTTCAGGACAGTCAGGTATTATTTGGAAGACTCCCGGCTTTACTGATAAACCCGGAACCAATAAATTTATCCGGCAGCTTTTCCCTAACGACCCTGTCCCCGGACAGCATCAGCTGGTAATGTACTGCCTTCAGGAAAAACACTTTAAATTCGAAAAAATTGGAAGTCTGGGTTTTCTCTCGCTTCTTTTCACACTGTTATTACTGATACTCGCTACCGGGACTTTTATCGTGATCTTCCGCCAGAAAAAGATCTCTGAGATAAGGAATGATTTCATAAACAACATGACCCATGAGCTGAAAACTCCCATTTCCACAATCTCATTAGCTTCACAGATGATGGCGGACAAAACTATTCCGGCTAAAAACAAAAATATTGAAAATCTTTCCAAAGTTATCTCTGATGAAAGCATGCGCCTTAAATTCCATGTTGAAAAGGTCCTGCAGATGGCTATTTTTGAGAATACTAAATTGAAGCTTAGCCTTGTCAGTATGGATATTCACAATATACTGGACAATGCAATTGATAATTTTACGCTCCAGATAAACAGCAGAAACGGGAAGATCATTAAAAATTATAAAGCAGAATCGGGATTTGCAAGGATTGACGAAGTACACTTCCTGAACGCAATTTCAAACCTGATTGATAATGCTATAATATATTCGCGAGATAAACTGGAAATACATATTTCAACACGAAATTCAAAAAAGGGAATAGTAATTGTTATTGAGGATAACGGTATAGGTATCAGTAAAGAAGATTTAAAAAGAATCTATGATAAATTTTATCGTGTCCACTCAGGAAATCTGCATAATGTAAAAGGATTCGGCCTTGGATTAAGTTATGTTAAGAAGATAATAGAAGAACATTACGGAACAATTAAGGTTGAAAGCCAGATTAATAAAGGAACAAAATTCACACTCTCCATTCCTCAAACCTGATAAAAATGAAAAGTATAAAAATTCTCCTTGCTGAGGATGACAGCAACCTTGGGGCCCTGCTTAAAAGCTATCTTGGGGCAAAGCATATAGAAACATCCCTTTTTGAGAATGGTGTAAAAGCCCTTAAGTCATTTTCGGTAACACACTATGATCTCTGTATCCTCGATATCATGATGCCGGAAATGGATGGACTTACCCTTTCAAAAGAGATCCGAAAGATAAACCCTTTAATACCGGTTATCTTCCTGACTGCCAAAAACCAGAAGGATGATATTCTTGAAGGCTTCAAAACGGGTGCTGATGATTATATAACAAAACCATTCTTAATGGAGGAGTTGTTATACCGTATACAGGCAATACTCAAGAGAACAACAGGCACCGCTCACAAGAAGAAGGAAGACAGGTATACAATTGGAAAATATACTTTTGAACCTCTTAAACAATTACTGATAACAGACGATAAATCAATTAACCTTACAACAAAGGAATCTGAGCTTCTTGAATTATTATGTCGCCACAGCAATGAAATTCTGGAAAGGAATTATGCGCTGAAATCAATCTGGATTGATGATAACTATTTCAATGCCAGAAGTATGGATGTTTACATAACCAGGTTACGGAAATATCTCAAGAAGGATCCGTCGGTTAAGATCCTTAATGTTCATGGCAGAGGATATAAACTGATTACCTGAAAATCAATACCCCGGTTCTGATTTAAAAACCGGGGCAAATTGTCAGTTTAGATAATCAGGGTTGATATTTTTATATCTGTCTTCTGTTATCCGAAAGCTAATTTAACATTTTTTTTATAATCTATACCATTTGCCGAAAAATTTTCCGAATAAATCGTTAAAGGTTAATCGAGTTTCAAGACAGCCAGGAATGCCTGTTGCGGTACTTCAACATTTCCTATTTGCCTCATTCTTTTCTTCCCTTTCTTCTGTTTTTCAAGTAGTTTCCTTTTCCTTGTTATATCTCCGCCATAACATTTTGCTGTAACATCTTTTCTGACTGCCTTTACTGTTTCGCGGGCTATGATTTTCGCACCGATAGCAGCTTGTATTGCTATATCAAACTGCTGACGCGGAATCAGCTCCTTAAGCTTAACACACATCTTACGTCCGAAATCATATGCATGTCCTCTGTAAATAAGGGTTGAAAGAGCATCAACCATTTCTCCGTTCAGAAGCAGATCGAGCCTTACAAGATCAGCTTCCTTGTATGATGTGTAATAGTAATCGAATGAGGCATATCCTTTGGAGATACTTTTCAGCTTGTCGTAGAAATCAAAAACTATCTCTGACAGCGGCATTTCAAAAGTTAGTTCTACCCTGTCCCTTGTCAGATAAACCTGGTTTTTCAGGGTGCCTCTCTTATCAATACAGAGTTTCATGATCGACCCCACATAATCTGATAATGTTATTACCTTGGCAATAATATAGGGTTCCTCAATACGCTCTATATGATTAAGAGGGGGAAGACCTGAAGGATTATGTACATCAATTATTTCACCTTTTGTAGTATATACCCTGAATGAAACATTCGGCACTGTGGTAATAACATCCATATCGAATTCCCTGTCGAGACGCTCCTGGATTATCTCCATATGGAGCAGTCCCAGAAAACCGCACCTGAAACCGAAACCAAGGGCCGCGGAAGATTCAGGAATGAATGACAGTGATGCGTCGTTAAGCTGAAGTTTTTCAATTGAGTTTCTCAGATCCTCATATTCATCCGCATCCACGGGGTATATCCCTGCAAAAACCATCGGTTTTACCTCTTCAAAACCGGAAATTGCCTTTTCGCACGGATTCTTTACATGTGTAATAGTATCTCCCACTCTTACTTCAGAGGAGATTTTTACACCGGTAATAATATATCCCACATCACCTGTGCTCAAAAAATCCCTTGGATTTTGTTTAAACTTCAGCACTCCTATCTCTTCTGCATTATATTCATGACCTGTACTTACGAATTTGACCCTGTCCCATTTACGTATCGTTCCGTTGACAATTTTGAAATAGGCTATTATGCCTCTGAACGAATTAAAGACAGAATCAAATATAAGGGCCTGAAGAGGAGCATCAGGATTGCCGCCAGGGGGAGGTATCTTATTTACAATATCCTCCATTATTCTGTCAACACCCATTCCAGTTTTCGCACTGGCTTCAATGATATCGTCCCGGTTACATCCGACAAGGTCAACTATCTGATCCTTAACCTCTTCCGGCATCGCGTTGGCCATATCCATCTTATTTATCACCGGAATTATTTCCAGGTTATGATCGAGAGCCATGTAAAGATTTGAAATTGTCTGGGCTTGTATTCCCTGTGTTGCATCAATTACAAGCAGGGCGCCTTCGCATGAAGCTATTGATCGCGATACTTCATATGAAAAATCTACATGGCCGGGTGTATCAATGAGATTAAGGAAATATTCCCCCCTTTCATTTTTGTATTCCATCTGGATTGCATGGCTCTTGATTGTAATGCCTCTTTCTCTCTCCAGTTCCATATCATCAAGAACCTGGTCATGAAATTCACGTTCTGTAATGGTATTTGTCTTTTCAAGAAGCCTGTCGGCCAGGGTACTTTTTCCATGGTCGATATGAGCGATGATACAGAAATTACGGATATTGTTCATCAGGAGAGCTAATTCCAAATCAGGTGCAAATATATAAAAATAAGTAGGGGCGTTGTATGCAACGCCCCTACTTGTTATTAATTATTTATACTGAAATTCTACATCATCCCCGGCATTCCGCCTCCCATACCCTGAGGTGGCATCGGAGGATTCTCCTCTTTTTCCTCCACAACGACAGCTTCGGTGGTCAGGAACATTCCTGCAACTGATGCTGCATTTTCAAGAGCAACACGGACTACTTTGACAGGATCAATAACCCCTGATGCATAGAGCTTTTCGAAATTACCGGTTTGTGCGTTATATCCATAATCCCCTTTCCCGGATTTCACAGTCTGTGCAACAACAGCACCCTCTTTTCCTGAATTAACTGCAATCTGACGCAGAGGCTCCTCAATAGCACGCTTGATAATTTCAATACCTGTATTCTGGTCCTCATTATCTCCTTTAAGATTGTTGAGAGCAGAAATAGCACGGATATATGCCACTCCTCCACCGGGTACGATACCTTCCTCAATTGCAGCACGTGTTGCATGTAATGAATCGTCGACGCGGTCCTTCTTCTCTTTCATCTCAACTTCCGAGGCAGCACCGATATAAAGAACAGCAACTCCGCCGGAAAGCTTGGCTAGGCGCTCCTGGAGTTTCTCCTTATCATAATCTGATGTAGTGGTGCTTATCTGCTGTTTGATCTGTCCTATACGGGCTTTAATCATTTCTTTATCACCGGCACCATTGACTATTGTGGTATTTTCTTTATTTACGGTTACTTTCTCAGCTGTGCCAAGCATATCGAGTGTAGCATGTTCCAGTTTCAGGCCTTTTTCTTCTGAGATAACGGTTCCTCCTGTCAGGATAGCGATATCTTCAAGCATCTCTTTTCTTCTGTCACCGAAACCAGGAGCTTTAACTGCACACACTTTCAGTGAACCGCGAAGCCTGTTCACAACCAGTGTTGCAAGAGCCTCACCTTCAATATCCTCAGCAATGATAAGCAAAGGATGTCCTGTCTGGGCTGATGATTCAAGTATTGGCAGCATATCCTTCATTGTAGAGACCTTCTTGTCATAAATAAGGATCTGGGGATTTTCCAGTTCTGTCTCCATTTTATCTGCATTTGTTACGAAATAGGCAGAAATGTATCCGCGGTCGAACTGCATACCCTCCACAACTTCAACAGATGTTGTTGTACCTTTTGATTCCTCAACAGTTATAACCCCCTCCTTATGTACCTTGCTCATTGCCTCGGCAATAAGCTTACCTATCTCCTTATCATCATTTGCAGATACCCTGGCAACCTGTTCAATCTTATCGAGGTCGTCACCTATTACCTGCGCCTGTGAAGCAAGGTGTTTTATAACTTTTTCCACGGCTTTGTCAATACCTCTTTTAATATCCATGGGATTTGCTCCTGCCGTGACATTCTTTAAACCTACATTGATTATTGACTGGGCAAGCACTGTTGCTGTTGTAGTTCCGTCACCTGCAATATCTCCGGTTTTTGAAGCAACCTCCTTGACCATTTGAGCACCCATGTTTTCAAAGGGATCTGACAGGTCTATTTCTTTTGCTACTGTTACACCGTCTTTTGAAACCAGCGGGGCTCCGAATTTTCTCTCCAGAACAACATTACGACCTTTCGGTCCAAGTGTTATCTTTACTGCATTAGCCAGCTTATCAACACCCTCCTTAAGAAGGGCTCTTGCATCAATATTATATTTAATCTCTTTTCCCATAATGAATAGATTTTTTGGTTTTAAATTAAGCTATAAAAAGAATATCTGATTGTGAAACAAGCAGATAGTCTTCTCCATCAATAGTAAGTTCTTGTCCTGAATATTTACCATAAAGGACAATGTCCCCTTTCTTGACTTCCATCTCCTCATCTTTTTTTGATGCTCCTGCGAGCACTACTTTGCCCTGACGGGGCTTCTCTTTCGCGGAATCAGGAATAATAATCCCGCTGGCAGTTTTAGCTTCAGCTTCATCGGGTTTAACGAGAACCTTTCCTGCCAGAATTTTACCTTTTAATTGTGCCATTTCTATTTAGTTTTAAAGTTAGACCTCTATAGTCGATTGCTTTTAGCATATTTTATGCCAAACCTGGAAATATGACATTAACCAAATAAAAAGTGTCAGTATATGACAAACTGACACTGTTAATATCTTTTCCCGTCATATATTTCTATTCTTCCGTTTGTTCCTGATCAGTTGAAGGAGTGGATGTGGCCGGTGGTACTGCAGTAGGAAGTGTAGGTATTGCGTTAGGATCTACAGCGTTATCAATCTGGTTCTGGATTCTTGAACGTTCAGAAGTATCGCCGCGTGGTATAGACGCCGTGGCAACAACGCAGAGCACAAGTATCGCTGCAGCAAGGGTCCAGGTCGATTTCTCAAGAAAATCGGCTGTTTTACGTATCCCCATCGATTGTCCTGTCGATGTAAAATTGGCAGCAAGACCGCCTCCCTTAGAATTCTGAACGAGGACAATAAGTACCTGAAGAACGCAGGCTATGATAACTAAAACCGAAACAAAAATATAAATCCCCATCTTTCTATTTTTTTATAAACTCTTTTACCTTTTCAATTTGCGATGCAAAGTAACTGCTTTTTTCCGGAAATTTCAAACTTAATTTCTCATAAATATCTATAGCTCTTGAGTAATAACCCTGACTGGTATATATTTTCGCAAGTGTTTCTGTAACAAATTCTCCCCTCTCTTCTGTGAAGGGTTTTGAAATATCCGCTTGTGGTGTGTCAGATTTTTCTCTGGCAGGTTCAATTCTTGGATTTGTAAGAATGAATTTATCGATCAGCTCCGACTGTTTTTGTTTCATGCTGTCCTGATCTTCGACATGAAGCTGCTCCTCCCTCATACTCTCTTCATCCGATGAAGTGATTTGGATATCAGTATCCAGTTCCAGCAGCTTCGCCTCCTCTTCAGGAACCGAAAATCCGGGATCCATGAATACTACCCTCTCCTCTTCAGTTTCTGATTCATCATCGAGGAAAAAAAAGGAGGCTGATGAATCTCCGTTGTCCGATTCGGCTGGAATGAATACAGGTCTTTGTCCGGAGTGAAGTACTTCGTCACCGGTTTCTTCCGGTGTTTCTTCCCTCTCGTTCTTTTCTATTTCATTTATCAGATCCTCACTGTTCTTTGCTGTTTCTATCACAACCTGCTGGCTGTCAGGCATAACATTACCTGAAAATTCGTGAGCCTGAATTTCAGGTTCCGGTTCATTCCGGACCTCTTTTTCTTCCTTAAGAAAATAATATAATACCTCACGGTCGGCAACATGCATGGCAGATCTCCTGAGCTGGTTTTCGAACCTTACATCAGCAGTATTTTGCAGTCCCTTCAGCAATAATATGTAAGCACTCTGACAATATGGGAAAATCTCAATAATCTCATTGACTTCGCCCGTTGTTTGACGATCTGACGGACCGGAATTCTCTATCATTTTCAGGAAATCGCTTCTGTTCATAGTGATTACCAGTTCACAAATGCCTTATTGAATATATCTTCCACCAGAAATTCCACAATTTTATCAGAAAGTTCATTCTCAACGTCGCTCAGGTCGAAATTACTTTCATAATCCTCATAACGTGAGAAGGATTGATCATAGTTATACTCCGGATCCACAGCGTTTGTAAATTTCACTTTTACTGTTATGGTAAACCTGTTCGTAGCTGCCTGAGCATCAGCAGCTACTGTAGAAGGCCGAGTATTATATCCGGTAATCTCTCCCTCAAAATTTACATCCCCTATACCATTAACCATGCTGAGGTTTGTTTGTGCCTTGCATTTATCTATCAAAGCATCGGTAATATGCTGGCTGAGACCGGGCTGTACCAGGTCAGCTCTGTTCTGAAAGTACTGTATGCTTATCGTTTTCACTTCGGGCGATATGCTGGCACCCGTAAATGAATAACTTATCTTACATCCATTTATAAGCATGATGCCCGCTGCAAGCATAAATACCAAAACCATCTTGTTGGTCCGGGTAATTTTTTTATTACTTTTCAATACCATATTCTTTGATCTTGCGGTAGAGAGTCCTTTCAGAAATACCCAGTTCATTAGCTGCCAGTTTTCTTTTCCCGTTAAATTTTTCGAGGGCTTTTTTTATCATTTCAACCTCTTTATCGGCGAGCGACAGAGATTCTTCAACTATTTCTTCAGTATCCTGTATATCCTCCCGTTCCTTTCTGAGTGTAATATCCGTCTCTGTTTCATCCTTTATATTCGAAACTATGTTTTCACCTGCTTCTCTGAAGAGATTATTAATTACCCGTGTATTTGATTCATCAAATGCAACATTCATCTCTCCATGTTGTAAGAGATTAAAAACCAGCTTTTTGAGGTCGTTCATGTCACTCTTCATGTCGAAAAGGATCTTATACAATATCTCCCGCTCGGTAGAGAATGACTTTTCATCATTCTTTTTTATTACGGCAGGAAGCTTTATGCCGTCATAATCAGGAAGATAGGTTTTCATAACAATCGCCTTTATCTCACGTTCCCTTTCAATTATCGAGATTTGCTCAGTGATATTTTTCAGCTGTCTGACATTACCGGGCCAGGAATAATTCAAAAGCATATTTTTTGCTTCCTGATCAAGCCGGATGGCCGGCATTCTGTATTTTTCAGCAAAATCGACTGCAAATTTCCTGAACAGAAGGAAAATATCATCCCTTCTCTCTTTTAGCGAGGGTATTCTTATCGGAACAGTATTAAGCCTGTAGAAGAGATCCTCTCTGAAGCGGCCGTTTTCAATAGCTTTTTCAACATCTACATTGCTTGCGGCTATCACCCGTACATTTGTCTTCAGTACTTTTGAAGAGCCTACCCTAATAAATTCTCCCATTTCGAGCACTCTCAGCAGTCTGACCTGCGTTGATAATGGCAGTTCAGCCACTTCATCCAGGAATATTGTTCCTTTGTCGGCGACCTCAAAATAACCTTTCCTGCTGTCAGTTGCCCCTGTAAATGAACCTTTTTCGTGTCCGAACAATTCCGAATCAATTGTCCCTTCAGGAATGGCGCCACAGTTTACAGCAATATAGGGTCCGTGTTTCCTGACGCTATGGTTATGGATCACCTGAGGAAATACCTCCTTTCCGGTTCCACTCTCCCCTGTGATCAGGACGGAAAGATCTGTTGGTGCAACCTGGACAGCTATGTCAATTGCCCGGTTAAGACCCTCATAATTGCCAATAATGCCAAATCTTTGTTTAATATTTTGAAGATCTTTCATATACTCTTAAACGAATGTGCGAATTTAAGATTTTTTTAAAACATTGGGAAATGCATTTTTCGTAAATTTGCTGTATGAAACACTATCAGTTTGCCGGCATCATCCCGGCACGTTACGCCTCAACTCGATTCCCGGGTAAGCCTCTTGCAATGATTGGTGACAAAACAATGGTCCAGCGAGTCTATGAACAGGCATCCGGATCTATTGATATAGTCTTTGTTGCAACCGACGACTTGAGGATTCATGATACGGTGCTTAAATTTGGCGGTAATGCTGTTATGACCTCCACCGAGCATCACAGCGGTACCGACCGCTGCACGGAGGCAGTTGACATTATCATTGAGCAAACAGGTAAAACAATTGATGTTGTGGTAAATATACAGGGCGATGAACCTTTTATCAAAACGGAACAGATAGACCTTCTGAAATCATGCTTCGACGATCAAAGGGTTGAAATTGCTACTCTTGCAAGAAAAACAACACCGGGTGAGGATATCTTTAATCCAAACAATCCAAAGGTTATACTTGACTCAGAAGGAAATGCTATTTATTTCAGCCGGACTGCAATTCCGTTTATAAGGGATTGTGATCCATCTGAATGGTCAAAAAACCATGTTTTCTTAAAGCATATCGGTCTCTACGCATACCGAACCGGTACCCTGAGAAAAATAACGGCGCTACAGGAGAGCTCCCTTGAAAAAGCTGAATCGCTTGAACAGAACAGGTGGATTGAAAACGGGTTCGGGATCCGGACTGCAATAACAAATTGGGAAAGTATAAGCATTGACACAAAAGACGATTTACAGAGGGTTTTGGCACATCCTGAACAATTTCACTGAAAAATAATTAACTTTAGCACAATTTTTGATGTAGAAATAAAAACGGTATCTATGAAACCCACATCCCGCCATGGCGGGACAAACAAGAATGAAAATATTTCTCAACATGTGGGTTCCATGTGACCTTTAAGATCAAAATTATTTACACATGAAAAAGAGTCTCCTCTTTAGTTTTCTGTTCATTTTTACAATAAGTCTTCAGGCACAGAAGGATACCGCTGATTTTACATCATTGGAAATAAGGAGACATGCATTAGCAGAGGCTTCAAATGTCAATATTAACATTTATCCCGTACCTGTCAGGGAAAACCGGTTCACTATCAAAAGCGACAAGGAGATGTCCTTTGTGAAGATCACAAACATCATTGGACAGGATATATTCAGAGCCCAATATAATAATCCTCAGGCTTTAATAAAGATTGTTCTTGATAATCCTCAAAGGGGAATGTACCTTGTGACGATCATTTTCGATGATAATACCAGGGCCGTAAAGAAGATAATGATTGAACAATCTGAATAAATAAAATCATAAAGTGGTATAAGAGCGGATATTCGGGGGAATTTTCCGCAACCAAATATAGTTATACAGGTTATCTCCGGCATTTTAGTAAACAATACTATCATCCGGTTGTTTATTATTATGAGGGGATTATCCTGAATTGTGATATATATCATTTTTCGGCCATGGAAGAAGGAAACGGTGTTTTTTCAATCAGGGATCTCGAGAATTTTTCGGGGATCAAAGCTCATACCATAAGGATTTGGGAAAAGAGGTACAATATTCTTGAACCAGACAGAACTGATTCAAACATAAGAACTTATAATGAATCGGATCTGAAGAAGATATTAAATGTTTCATATCTTAACAGGAATGGTTTTAAAATATCAAGGATTGCCCGCCTGAATGATGATGAACTTACGCATCAGGTGATGAAGGTAAGCAGCAGCAAAAATGATTCAGACCAGAATTTTCAAACAGGTAAGATTCTTATGTCTGCAATAAAATTTAACGAGGACCATTTCAAAGAGGCTCTTGCTCCATATTTAAAGGAGCCTGGTATTGAACAAGCCTATACCAGGTATTTCCGCCCGTTGCTTGAAAAGGCAAGAATCCTCTGGCAGACAGGCAGTCTGTCAAGAGCACAGGAGCAGTTTATCAGAAATACTATCAGACAGATGATAATTATTGAAGATAATAAACTGCCTTCACCTACAGGCAGAGATACTCCAACCGTGGCAATGATAAATACTTCAGAAAGCCTCACAACAGATAATAATTTCTTATTTTACAAATATATCCTTAAGAAGCGCGGTTTTGATATAATTTTTACCGGGGGTATCCTTCCCGCATCAGAAGTCATAGAAATATACAAGATCAAACCGTTTGATTATCTTGTTGTCAATTCAAGTGCTTTTGGCTTCACCGGAAAAAAGATCTCTTACTTCAGAAGTCTGAGTAAATCACTGATGATCAAGAAAATAATTATAGCCGATTCACCCGGAGAAGCTGAAAAAATATATTCTGATAAATTTACCATCACCAAAGATCCGGCAAGCTTTATAAGTTGTATTAATGGATTACGGTAACCTGCCTATTTTACCCTGACCGGAACTGAGTCGGCAATATGCAGGGCCGTAGTAAACGTGGTGATTATAGAAATTCTTATTCTAAAGATTAAGGAGATCCGTAAAATATTTCTTTTCAGAATCGAAATTCAGTGAAGGTTTTCTGGAGCAAACAGATTCAATTCTGTCAAGGATAGTTGCTGCAAATGTTTTTAGATTTTGACTTGAACCTGAATGAATGCGGTGCGACATTGCTCTGGCTATTTTAGCTATCTCTCTGTAAAGATCCCTGGTTTCAGTGTCAAAATAACAATCTGAAAATGCGTTCCAGATATACTCCACGGCTGCTGATGAGAGATGGAGCATGTCATCATCATAGAAGCGGTAATCACGGAGATCATCCATAACAAGTTCATATGCGGGGAAATAGCCGGGTCCGGAAGGATGCTTCAGAAACTCTTCAACGGCCAGAAAGAGTACCGATTTGCTCACCTGGTTACCATGGGCACTCTCTTTCCAGTGCCGTACTGGACTAATTGTGAATATTATCTTTAATTCAGGAAAGAGCGTATTGAGCCTTTTAAGCTGAACATCCCAAAGGTTTACTATTTCATTCACGGTCAGAAGTTCCTGTGTGAAAAGTGCAGCCGGCAGCTTATGACAATTGGATACAACTTTACCTGTCGCCTTCCACCTGAATATCCTGGCAGTACCAAAAGTGATGAAAAGAAAGCTTGCCCCGGATATGAATTCCAGCGCATTTTTTGATCTTTCATTAATGGTTTTCAATAATTCCTCCGGATCTTCAGAGGTAAAATCGGTATAGTGGTCGAAACTCAGCCAGGTACCTTTATTATTATAAATATCCGCCTGTGTAGACGGGATTCCACATGTAACTTTATCAATAGTATTACATACAGATACCGGATTATATACAGTACCTGCCGGATTTAGCAATACAGGCAGATGCCCAATCTCAAATTTCCTGCCTATTGCGGTGGCAAAGCAGGAACCGATAAAAACCACCCTGTCGTCATAAGTGATCTTCACCTCCGAAGGTGTTATACTGAATGTTGTCCTCAATTCCATTGTCCAAATATTAATCAGGCAAGCTTCCCATAGATCCAGTTTATAAGGTAAGCAAAAACATCATTCTTAAAAGTCTCATTGTGAAGCTCATGGTATCCTCCTTCCCATATTTTAAGATCGGCTAAAAAAATACCGGATGCAAACTGGCGGCTTCCTTCAGCAGAACAGATCTTATCATCCGAACCATGCATTAAAAGAAGAGGGATCTTTAATTCCCGTGCATTTGCCAGTGAATAAGCGCCTGCCCTCATGGCGCAATGGAAGAGACTTATCGAGATTTTGTCATGAACAAGAGGATCTGCAATGTATTTTTCCACCACCTCCCTGTCATGTGAGAGATGATCCGCAACAAGGCCTGACGGTTGAACAAGTCCGGGCAGAATATTCTTCATTATAGATGCCAGCACTATTTTTGATTTGGCTGGTTCAAATGAAAGCTTAATCCAGGGCGATGTAACTATGGCACCCTTTATTTCCGGTTTTTTCCGTAGCAGGTAGTCAAGAACAATACCACCGCCAAGACTGTGCCCATAAAGGAAAACCGGAACGCCAGCAAAGGTATTTTGTACATGTACTATGAGTATCTCTATCATCTCATCGGTAAGCCTGTAGCTCTTAATATTACCGCGTGACCCGTTTGATTGTCCGTGACCGGGCAGATCCACGCCCGTGAATCCTATTCCCTCACTGTTAAACATCTCAGCCCATTTTTCGTAACGACGAATATGCTCACCCAACCCGTGTATTAATATAATATTGGCACGAATAGCAGCTGAAGGAGTTGAAATAAATCCCCTCAATACCTTGTTGTTTTTAAGCTTTATACTGTATTCCATACTTTTTTCCTTAAAAATAGTAAAGTTGATCTGATTTATCTCCTCAATTAACGGGATTATCTGCCGGAAATCGTTTTCAGGAAGTTTCATATTATGAATTCTTATTTAGACATAATTTATAATCAGGCCTTTAAAGCACATATAACAACTTCTTATAAAGATTATTGCAAAATGACATTATTTAGAATCAGGCCGAACTATTAAGATATTTAGATATTAAGATTTGTTTATCTCTATTTGTTTGCATAAATTTGTTCCAACTAAAATTTAAGAGCTATGACAACATTTGAATTCAACAGCAATTTAATCGGAATGAAGCCTAATCTTCAAAGGTTTGCCATGAGCCTTACTTATGATCATGACACTGCACTTGATCTGGTTCAGGACACATATCTGAAAGCAATAACCAATAAGGATAAATTTGTTGATTATACAAATCTGAAGGCCTGGGTCTTTACGATTATGAAGAACACCTTTATAAACAATTACAGGAGAAACATAAAGGAAAATACAATTATTGACGGGACTCAGGATCTCTACTATATTAATCAGCCATGGGATAAAGGGATCATTTCACCTGAATCGAATTATTCCGAAGGTGAGATTGAAAGAGCTATTAATTCACTCGAAGATGAATTCAGAATCCCTTTCAGGATGCATATTGATGGTTATAAGTACAGGGAGATCGCTGATGAGCTTGGATTAAAGATCGGAACAGTTAAAAGCCGTATTTTCTTTACACGTCAGAAGCTTATGCAAATGCTTAAAGATTATTCCGTGTAATACTCATTTTTTTATTACTCTGAAAATTATCCCTGCCAGTACAAACAGCAGGAAAATCCCGGAAAAGATCCATGCCCATTTGTTTGGAGTTTTCGATTCTGCATACATTACATATGGCTCAGTAAGAAAAAAGCTGGAATTTGTCGGCCATAACAGAATTTTAGTTGAATCGATAAATCCGTTTGTCCCGATTATTTCTCCGGGCATTACGATCCTGAGTGTGTAATTAACAAAATCTATCAACACGCAGTCACTGGCAATATCTGCTGCCGAGTCAGCCTCTGCCCGTAATCTCATGGCATTCTCTTCTCCGATCAAGTTTTTAATAATAATTCCGTTTGACCAGAGACTGTCAAATTTTTCACCATCTTCTATTATTAATTTGGCAACCATCTCCTCATTTTCTTTTAAAATCTCAACCGTTTCATCCAATCCTGGTTTACCTTGTGCCAGTTTTTTAAATATTGTTATCCATTCTGACACAAGACTTTTATATATCCATTTATCAGCCTTTGCATCGACGGTATCGCTTAATGCCTTATATTTCGAACTGTCAGGACCTGCTAATTTGTCGATAGCTACATTTTCAGGTGAATAGAACCAGTCAAGTTCCTCCTCATTCAGAAAATCTGAAATGGGATATCCATTTGACATTGTATTTTCAATTATCTCGGCAAACCTGTATTCAGTATTGAACCATTTGAATTTTTTTGTGAATTCGGCACTTCGTACAGTTGCTTTGTTAGTGCTGCTATCGACCATATAATCCTTGTTTATCTCATCTACACTTGCAAAGAATTTTTCAGCACGTTTTACCCATGTTGTATCTCCATCTTCATCTATCTCAAGAGAATCTCTGACAATCCACGTTGAGTCGAAGGGTACCTGGATATCAGATATTTCAATCTCGCTACCCTCGCTTCTCATTTCAAGCTTGCGTGTTACCGATCCGTCAGGATGCACGATATTTGTCACTACAGTCTCAGGTTCACCGCATGACGCTGCCATAACGAGAAATATAGAGACTATCGTTTTAATCGATTTTCTTTTCATTTTACTAAAGATTAAATTTCTTTTTGCTTTTTTCATCCAGTCTTTTTTCGACATAATTCATCAGTTCAGGATTTTCTTCAATCAGTTTAATAAGGTCCCTGTACTTTTTCTCAAGTTCATTGTATGAATTCATTATCTGGTCAAGTTGTTTTTCAGATATAGTAATGTTACTTGAAGGCAATTTCTGTCCTGATAACCTGTAAAACAATGCCCTGCCGGCATCATTCGCCGATCCTGTAACTGATTGATCTTCAATGAATATTGCCCGGTCATCCAGGTTATTGATCCGTTTGAGGATTATAGTCTGCTGGTATGTGAATGCAACAATAAGGATCATTGATGCTGCAATAAGTGCTTTTCTTACCCAGCCTACATATACCCATCCAAAAATGAAATCGAGAACATTGAAAAATCTGTCATTCTTCTTTTGTTTCTGCATGATCATGTTCATGATATTCTCTTCAAGGTCACTGCTATTTGATAAAACAGGTTTGGATCTTTTCAGGATATCCAGGATCTTATCATATTTTGCCTCTTCACTTTTCATCTCAGATGTATTTTTTGATCATTTTATTTATTCTTTCCCTTGCATAATGCAGGTTCGCCTTAACATTTACTTTACTCATCCCGGTTATGGAAGATGTCTCATCCAGTGTCATCTCTTCCAGATCGACCAGAACAAAAACAGCTTTCTGTTTCGGGCTCAGGTTCTCTGTCAGAAGGTTTATGACCCGTGCTGTTTCACTGTTTTCCATTTCACTGACAGACTCCTCTGATATGTGGTTTGAAATGATTGCCCATCCTGATTCATCAACTTTGTATTCATTTATTCGCTTTTTTCTACGCAACTGATCGTAACACTTATTGATCACTATCCTGTACAGCCACATTTTATAAGACCTTGCTGATTTAATTTTTCCTATCTTCTGCCATACTGTGATCATTGTTTCCTGTACAATGTCCTTTGCCAGCTCTTCATCACCAAGCATTCTGAATGCTGCCGAGAATGCGAAGGGAGAGGTTATTCCCACCAGTTCCCTGAAGTAGCTCAGATTCCCCCTCCTGCACTCTTCTATTATATTTTGATCTATCAAGATCCTTAAGGTTTTCTATTAATAAGACGTAATTTTAACAGTAAGGTAAAAAACATGTAGTAAATTTATCAATAAAATAACCATGCAAAAGATAATTACACTCAGGACAGACAAAAAATACGGCTTGTACGATATTACCTCAAATGTACAGGAGGTAATTAAAGAGAGCAATGTCAGTAATGGGATTGCCTCTGTTTATGCAAGGGGATCAACAGCAGCAATCATGATCCAGGAAAACTGGGATCAGTCGGTTCAGAATGATGTTATTACGCTGCTTAACAGGTTAATCCCGTCGGGTATCTGGGAACATGATCACCAGGACAATAATGGTGATTCACATCTTAAGGCAGGACTTGTAGGTGCATCGGAAACAGTACCGGTTGTAAACGGGAAAGCAGGGTTGTCGACATGGCAGAATATTTTTTTCTGTGAGTTTGACGGGCCAAGAAGCCAGAGGGAGGTAGTTGTGACTGTTATTGAAGATAATTAATGAATTTGTTCCGAAACTTACAAATAGAGAATCCCAGATGGGAAAATCAATTATTATTGATAACCAATGGATTTCAGTGCATCTGAAATGTTTCTCTTAAAATCATCGTATTTTATCCTGCTGACAGCAGTCTTTTTAAAAAGCTTCTTAAATTGATCTTCTGTAAGTGATCCCCATTCTTCACGGTTCATTCCTGCGATCTTTTCATCAATCACGAATTCAGGATGAGAATTTGGTTTTATGTTTTTATTCCACGGACATACCTCCTGGCATCTGTCACAACCATATACTCTCCCGCCAAGTTTCGGGACAATCTCTTCAGGTATCGGCCCTCTGTTCTCAATAGTCCGGTTCGAAATACATTTACGGGCATCAATGGTCCTGTTATCATTTATTGCGTCAGTTGGACAAGCATCAATGCATAATCTGCAATCACCACAGTAATCACTTTTGAATGGCTCATGGTAATCCAATTCAATATTAAGCATAAGTATGCCTATGAAAAAATATGATCCGATCTCTTTGTTAATCATTATTGAATGACGGCCCTGCCAGCCCAGACCTGCTTCACTGATCCAGGATTTTTCATGAAGAAATCCTGTATCGGAAAAAGCTTTCCCTACAGTATCCGGCCGTGTCTGTTTTACGAATGCCAGCAGT
>CAZHRV010000281.1:0-21128 GCA_964535035.1 uncultured Rikenellaceae bacterium | reverse complement strand
AGACTCAAACTCTTTGTAAAATATTCAAATGTGAACTTAGTATTTGTATTTCTGTAATCCAGGTTAAGCAGGTTATCGCGAAATATAATATCGTAAACAATAAATAATGAACCTAAAATTATAATAACTATAAATATTTTTTTATAATACTTCAGATTTTTAGGAAATAGAAATATTAATGGCACGAGATAGAGAAAGAGACCAAACTCGGCGTCGAATAACATAAATTTAAGTCTTTCGTAAGTAAAAGCAAATCCTCTGAAGAGAATTATTAATAACCAAAAACAATAAATGGAATAAATAGTCTTCAGATAGAAATTATCAAACTTCCATTGGATAAGCATTATTGCTGTCGGTACAAATAAAAGAATACCCAAAATTTGTAAAAGCTGACAAACTTTAAAATTAACAGCAAATGTCGTAGAAAGGGCGAAACTTGCTGAATAAATAATAAATCCTGTCCAAAAAACATTTAACAAAAAGTTCGTTCTCTCATCATAACCAGAATCTGGCATTAGTCCGGAATTATCAACCATATTATTTGAAAATACTTATTATGTTATGATTTTAGCAGAAGAATCTTTAATAATCGTAAATAGCTATTTATTCCAGATTCTTGTTGCAGTATTACTTAAAATCTTACGAGTCTGAATGGAGTACAATATTCCTGAAACGCTAACCTGCAGTGTGCTGGTAAGAGTTATTCCCACTAATCCAAACTGCTTTCCCATTAAGATTGCCAATGGAATATTAATAATCCCACTAATAAGAGCCACATATAATTGCAATCTGATTTTACCTATCCCGTTTAAAAGCGAAATATGAAGAATTTGCCATACGTATGCAATTACAAAACTGCTCATTGCAATAGATAGTGCAAATGGAATCTCGACACTTTTTCCCACCCATAACTTATAAATTACAGGTGAAGATAATAGTATTAAAATTGTAAATATTGACAATAAAATCCAGATTTTCTCCATCTTGCTCATCATGGTTTTTATCCACTTGAATTCTTTTTTTGTATAAGCTTCTGTATAGGCACTCCAAAGAGGAGTAACAATTATAAAAAAAATCATTGTAATTACTGAAAAAAGTTTAAATGAAATATTATAAGTAGTTACTTCTTGGGGGCCAAATAATTGCGCGATAATAATATTATTTGTATTAAACAGAACTAAAACAGCGATCTGTATAATAAAAAAATTAATACCCAAACTCATCAGGTCGCGGGTATATTTGAATTTTACATATTTAAATGAGGGGGCAAATTTTTTATAACCTCTGCTATAAAACCATAAACTGGAAACTATGAGTACCAATACCGGAGTAGCGCTTAATGTTACCCCCAAATAAATCAAGTTCCCGGAAGTTGTTTTAGTAAGAATAAAAATGATTGCCGATGAAAAAAGACTTCCTAAAAAATCAAAAAGAGAGGCTTTTGCCGTTTCCTGACATGCACTTAAAACTATGAATATTAACTGAAAGACAAACCTCAGACAAAAAAAAACAAAAACGATAATTACTAATAGACTTAGTTCTCCAGCCATCTCATGTGATGTATTTAATATTATGGCCCAGTTTAAGAATGGATTAATGCAAATGAAAAGGAATAAGACTGAACCGATTATTATACCAAGTACAGCGTATGTTGTACTTAGATAAATTCGTGCAAGTTCTGACTCTCCCTGAGCGAGTGCCTCAGCAAACTTATTACGTAATCCATTACCTAAACCGATGTCAAAAAAACTAAACCAGGTTAATATTGAACCTAATGTAAGCCAGATTCCATAACGCGATGGATTTACATAATTGATGGTTAATGGCACCAAAACTAAACTAATAGCAATACTTAAACCCCTGATAATAAACGAAGCCAGAATGTTTTTCTTTGCTTTAACGCTTCGTTCGTGGCCTTTAGTAATTAAGCCTAGAAGAAAAGTATATTTTGATTTAATAAATCCCATTTAATTTATTCGTAAGAATTTAATCAGTACTTATGCACCATTCCATAAAGCAACAACTTACGAAAATGATGTTTGGTAAAAGTAATATAGATTTGTAAAATTGATCGATCTGCTTTTTATAGAAAGCTCATAATGACAGAACCTGAAAATTCGGGATGAAGTCATTTGATGAAGCGATACTTATTAATGCGCCATTAATCATAACTGTCATTATTTTAAAAGAGCCGGCATTAATTTGTACTCCTTCTATATCAATAGAATTTTCACCTTCCAATACCTGAATATTGCTGAGGTTAGTGTTTATCCCAATCCCGACAGCTTTTAATAGTGCTTCCTTTCGGGTCCATATTTCAAAAAAAGTGCGGTTTTGATCAACAATTCTATCAAAGGATAAGATTAATTGTTGTTCTTTGATACTAAAGTAATTTCTGGAAATATCATTGAGATCAATTTCAGGTTTAATTTGCTCAATATCAATGCCCAGAAATTGACCACTCCGACCAATTACAAATACAAATAAATTTTTAGTTCGTGATATACTAAATGGCAAATCCACGCCCGGTATGAATGGCTTCCCGTTTTTAGCTTCATCGATCCGAAAAGAATTTGCTTCCGTTCCAAGAAACTTTGAAAGTTCAATTCTTAAAAGAGCATGTACCGAAACATAACAATTGTAATCAGACTCATATTTAAAACGATTTGCTCTTGCTTTTTCAGAATCCGATAAAAAATTATAGAAGACAGTTACATCGTTAAGAAAACTATCTGTATTCCCAAAATATATATCTATATCTTTTATTCTATCCCGGAACCATGTATTTTGGATATTTTGACAATATACCTTAAAATGCATCTTCTGACTAATTGAATCAGTTGGGCTGAATGGAGGATTTAGTGTTTAGATTATCATTAGCTTTTTGCAAGCTTTCACTAATATTTTTGCTTAGTATATCAAAGCTTTCCAGACTATGATAAATAGTTTTGTGATTGCCTTCCAGAAAAACCATATTTGTATTATTACATAAAGTGTCCCATCCCAGATATTTATAATGAGACCTGTTCTGTGTTGTTCTGAAAAGCAAAATATCCCCATTATATTTTGTTCCGGGTTTATACCTTCCGGATATTTCCCCATAAGTGCCCATAATATAATAATTTCTGTTTTTAGTGTGAAGTTTCCCTTTAAATGACAATAAGAATTCATAATATATTTTTCTTGCCAGATGAAAACCCCAGTAATATTTACCTTTTGAGAAATTGTAAAACTGAAGGAACATTTTGGAAAATATATTAGGGGCATCTAAAGGTTCCCTGAATGAGGGGACTTTACAATCAATCAGAATCAGAACCGGTATATCAAAACCCTGATTTTGAAGTTGAGTTGCCATTTCAAAAGCAACAAGCCCTCCAAATGAGACCCCTCCCAAATAATAAGGGCCATTAGGAATAATCCTTTGTAATTGAGTAATATAATCTTTGGCGAAGGCTTCCACACTTCTATGGAAAATTTTTTCTCCCTCCGATCCGTAATGAAAGAATCCATAAAAAGGTTGTTCAATACCTAAATACTCACTTAAAGGGTAATTCATCTTCTCCCCATGTAGTAATATAAATGGAATCTTATTTCCTTCAGTATTAACAGGCATCATATTATTACATTCGGAGGGCCAAAGGTGCTTGATAAGCTTCCCTTTATATTTTTTAAGCCTTTCAATAAATTGAGAATCTATATACTGTTCAGGTCCACTATATTTAATTTTACCTCCTGAAAAAGAGATACTTATTCCTTTTTGTTCAACCTCACTTAAAAACTCCCTAAATGTCATATCTCGCCAGTAATTATTTTTGATTCTGTTTTTTCCTTATTTTCATCAGGGTTTTTTTCAGATATTTTAAGTGATGCAATATCTACAATTTCTGCCAGATCCTTAATCCTTGGACTGTCAAAAAAGACTCTTAGCCCTATATTGATATTAAAAACTGACTCAATCTCTGACATTACAGAAATTGCTAAAAGAGAATTCCCTCCCACATCAAAAAAGTTATCGGTTAATGATATATCATCAGTCTTAATAACCTCACACCAGACCTTATGTATGATCCTTTCTGTCGAAGAAAATGTATTGACATCTATAGTTCTCTGCTTCTCTAACTCACTTATGTCAATACTCAGGGCTTCCCGGTCTATTTTCCCGTTGATAGTCTTCGGGAATCCGTGTATGAACTTAAACGTCGATGGCAACATATAACCCGGAAGCTTTGCTTTTATCTCCGACACTATCTTTTTCGTTTCCATATTAAATGTCTCCGGTACATTCAAAAAGGCAACCAGCCGGTAATCCCCTTCTACTAACTTAACAGGTTTTACTACAGCCTCAATGACACCATCTACTTCCGAAATAACTGACTCAATCTCTCCCAACTCGACCCTGAATCCCCTAATCTTTAATTGATTATCAATCCTGCCATGAAACTCTATGTTCCCGTCCGGGAGCCACCTGGCCATATCTTCTGTTCTGTAAAGCCTTTCTCCGGATTTATGAGGATTATCTATAAACTTTGTCCTGGTCAGGTCTTCCCTGTTCAGATATCCCTTCGAAAGGCCATCCCCTCCTACATATAACTCCCCAACCACACCAATCGGCTGATAATTCATATTCTTATCGAATATATATACGGTTGAGTTACTGTTGGGTTTACCAATTGGAATATTCGATTCAAAATCCTTGTTTATTCTGTAAAAGGTAGACATGGTTGTGTTTTCTGTCGGCCCATATCCATTAATAAATATCATATCTGTATTGAATTTCCTTACTCTGTTAGCATGGTCACATGAGAGAATATCCCCGCCTACCATTAAATATTTCAATTTGCTAAATACTGTAATCCTGTTTTCAACTAAATGAGTAAAAAAAGCTGATGTAATTATTAAACATGTGATTCCATTTAATGAGATCTCCTGTTCTAAAGCTTCTGAATTCAGGAGAGTTTCCTTATCAATTATATACAGGCTTCCTCCATTTAACAAAGCACTCCAGATTTCCAATGTAGTAGCATCAAAAACAATAGCTCCTACTAAAAGCACTCTGTCCTCAGTTGTAATTTCAATATAGTTGGTATTGCATACAAGTCTTACTACTCCACGCTGAGGTATGAGTGTTCCCTTAGGAGCACCTGTAGTTCCCGACGTGTAAATAATAAAAGCCGGGTCTGACGAGACATTTATACCTTCAATATTTGACTTATCATTGTGATAAGAGCTGGAAGAATCCAGACTTACCTTTTTAATTCCTTCTGTAGTTTCTGTAATATATTTGTTCTGGGTAACAAGAACCTTGCATCCTGAATCCTTGATAATAAAGTTTTTTCTAAATTCAGGATATTCCGGATCCAGAGGTACATAAGCTCCTCCGGCCTTCAAAATTCCAAGTATCCCAACAATCATATCTACCGACTTATCTACCAATATACCGACCGGAACATTAGCACTGACATTTGAATTTCTCAAAACACGAGCTAATTGATTTGATTTTTCGTTTAACTGGCTATATGTAAGAGAGTTCCCTTTAAAAACTACGGCTGTTTTGTCGGGATAAAGATTGACCATGTCTTCAAATAGCTGAGCAATAGTTTTATCTTTCGGATAATCTGTCTTTGTACTATTTATACTATCTATCAGCATTTTATCTGCATCAGAAATCATTGAAATGCTCCCAACGGCACTATCCGGATTTTCAACTACTGACTGAACCAGGCGTATAAAATTATCTATCAGTCTTATTATAGTATCACGTTTGAGGATATCAATGTTGTAATATACCTCACCTTCAATCTGACCATCATTTTCCCAAAGGTTGAATGTAATATCAAAAGGAGAAATCCCTTCCTTAACACCTACACGTTCAGCATTAAATCCGACAAATTTCAAAGGTTTGGTTGAGTAGGTAATCCACTGAACTGCAACCTGAAATATGGGATTCATGTTTAAATAACGTCCGGGATTTACCACTTTAACAATTTTTTCAAATGGGAATTCCTGATGTGCAATTGATTCTAATAAAATATTCTTAGTGTAATTTATGAGATTGCCGAATTTTTGAGTATCGTCAATTTGCAGCCTTACTGGTATAGTATTGACGAACATCCCAAAAATTCTTTCCAGACCTGACAAGGGTCTGTTAGCAACATGAGTACCAATACATATATCATTCTCTCCTGAATACCTCTGGAAAAGAACTCCAAGGAGAGAAAGTAATGTCGCAAATGGTGTAGCATGTTCTTTTCTGGCGATTTCTTTTAGTCGGGCCGTACATTCAGACGGCAATCTGATATTTTCCTTTTCACCATAACCAGAAGTAGAATCCTTTCTTGGAAAATCATATGGAAAATCCAGTTTGGGATTACAACCTTTAAGATTTTCAATCCAGAATTTTGCAGAGGCTTGATCAATTGATTCGTTTTCTGCACTTTGTAAACCTTTAGCATAATCAAGGTAGTAATCCTTAACATCTTCAAGTTTTAATTCTTTGTTTTGGACAAGACTATCATAGATCTTCCTTAAATCATTAAAGAACACACTGAATGACCAGCCGTCAAATACTATGTGATGAATCGTTCCGTGGAAAAAGTAACATGAATCACTTTGCTTTGACAGATATAGCCGGTATAAAGGTCCGGTTTCCAGATCAAACTGTTTGCGTGTATCCTTTCCAATGAAAGAGAGGATTTCTTTTTCACTCTTTTCTTTCGGTTTTTTTGAATAATCAAGCAACTCAACTTTAACCGGTTTTGGTATTATCTCACAATAAGGATTGCCATCTTTTTCTTTATACGTAGAGAAGATTATGAAGTGCCTGTTGAACAATACATTTATTGCTTCTTTGAAGACATCAACATTCAATTCTCCTGTGATCTTATAAGACAATGGAATGTTATATGCAGGATTAATTACATCAAGTTTGGATATTATCCAGATACTTCTCTGGGAATATGACAATGGGAAGTTTGAAATATCTACCTTTTCTGTTGGGCTAACCTTTTGTCCCTGTTCAAGGTTTTCAAATCCAAACCGGGATTTTAATTTATTAATTGTAGGGTTATCAAGAAATTCCTTAAGTGAGATTTTAATACCCATATCCTCTTTCATCCTGGTTAATATCTGCAGAGCCAGAAGTGAATGTCCTCCAATTTCAAAGAAATCATCATCCAACCCTATTTCTTCACTACCGATTAATGACTTCCAGATACTAAGAATTTTATCAGTAGCATTATCAGAAACATCAATAGATTCAACAGCCGAATCAAGTGAAAAACTATCAAGAGTGTCTCTATCATTAGCATTAACTGAAAGAACATTGTCTTTAATTTTATGAGACAGGTCTATTTCTAACCAATGGCGTTTTCTCTCAAAGGGATATGCTGGTAATCCAATCTTCCGAGTTTTATGGTTTTGTTTAAAAACGTCAAAATTTATATTGACACCAACATTGTACATATTACCTAATGCAGCTAAAACTTTATATCGCTCATCAGTTTTATCTGCTTTTCCTAAAGTGCTGATAATTATTTTTTTATTTACTACATCTCCAGATTGTCTGACCAAACTGCTCAGGTGAGTATTGGGACCCACCTCAAGAAATACGGTTCCTTCATTTACTGTTATGGTTGAAATCCCCTGGCGAAATTGAACGGTATTTCTTAATTGCTGAGCCCAGTATGTCCCTGAAGTTGACTGCTCATCTGTAATAAAAGCACCAGTCAGACATGAAATAAATGGCAGTTCGGGTTTCTTTAAGTTGAATTGATTAACATACTCACGGAATTCTGAAATAATCGGATCAAACGCCGCGGAATGAAATGCATGTGAGGTGTTAAGCTGAACATGCTGGATATTGTTTTTATCAAGCAATGTTTTTACCTTTTCGGTATCTTCAGATTTGAAAGAGATAGTGCATGATTCAAATGCATTATCAGCAGCGATTTCAAAATATGATTCTGAAATGGATTTAAGCTTTTCAATATCAGATCTTACAGCCATCATGTTGCCAGATGGCATTTTTCGCATCAGCTGACCTCTCTTTATGACAATCTTTAATGCTGTCTGGAAGTCAAATACTCCTGCTAAACAAGCTGCTGTATACTCCCCTATACTATGCCCAATCATGAAGTCTGGTTTGATATCAAGCTGATCCAGAACTTTAGACAGGCCATACTCAATAATAAAAAGTGCAGGCTGGGTCAATTCCGTACTGGTCAATCTGAGATCAGATTCCGCCATATTACTATTACCAAAGAGAATAGGCTTTATATCTTCACCTGTTTCATACCTGATAATTCTGAAGCTATCATCCAGAATATCTCTGAAAGTCTTATTTTTCTGATAAAGATCATAACCCATTTTCACATACTGAGCTCCTTGTCCCGGAAACATAAAAGCTATCTTTGAAACCTGGTTATCCTTTTTCCCGTCAGTAAATTTTTTCCCACCGGAAATTATTTCCTCCAGGGTAGAAGCAACAATAAAACTCCTGTGAAGCATATGATTACGACCAAAAGCCAGAGTGTAAGCAACATCATGGATATTGAGATCAGGTTTAGCTTTCAAAAATTCGGCCAGATCTTTCTGCCGTCTCTTCTGTGAGTCTTCCGATTTTGCTGATAGAACAATAAGGCTTGGCCATTCTGACGATTGTTCTGACTCTTTTTCCGGAAAAGGTGGTTGTTCAACAATTAAATGAGCATTTGTGCCACCAATCCCGAATGAGCTGACTCCCATTATCAAAGGTTTTTGCTCAGACCATTCTTTCAATTTATTCAATACATAAAACGGAGAATTTTTAAAGTCAATATGCGGGTTTGGTTTTGAGTAATGCAGAGTTGGTGGTATCTTCTTATTATATGCAGAAAGACATACTTTAATAAAAGATGCAACCCCTGCTGCAGAGTCAGTATGTCCAATATTACTTTTTACAGAGCCAATACCACAAAACTGTTTTTTATCTGTTTTCGCTGAAAAAGCTTTTGTAAGAGCTGCCATTTCAATCGGATCACCAAGTTGGGTTGCTGTTCCATGAGCCTCAATATAGCCTATCTCTTCCGGCGATACCTCAGCAAAAGACTGAGCCATCATTATAACTTCCGCCTGTCCATTGATGCTTGGAGCAGCAAAGCTTACCTTGTTGCTTCCGTCATTATTAAGAGCCCATCCGCTCACCAGGGCATAAATAGTATCATTATCCTTTATTGCATCCTCCATCCTTTTCAAAACAACAACTCCGACACCATTACTACCAACTGTTCCATTTGCTTTTGCATCAAAGGCACGGCAGTGTCCGTCGGGTGAAGGAATCCCACCTTCCTGGTAGAGGTAACCTTTCTCCTGAGGTATGATAATTCGTATTCCTCCTGCAAGGCAAACATCTGAATCATAACTATAAAGGCTCTGACATGCCTGAACTATTGCGACAAGTGATGTTGAACAAGCAGTCTGAACATAAACAGCAGGACCTTTTAAATTAAAATGGTAAGCTGTTTTAGTAGTTATATATGACGGGTCATTCCCAAACATCAGTTGAGAAGAAGCTCCAGAATCGGGCCGAAAAAAGTTTTCCCTCCAATCATGATCTCTTAAAATATTATTGATTAAGTATGAGCTTACTCCTCCTCCGGCAAAAACACCGATAGCTCCAGGGTAACTAAACGGATCACATCCTGCATTTTCCAATGCCTGCCAGGCAGTCTCAAGCCATATTCTTTGCTGAGGATCAGTCTCAGCTGCTTCCTTAGGAGTCATACCAAAGAAAGCTGCATCAAACTTATCAATGTCTTTTAATACCCCTCGTACCCTTACGTAATCCGGGTTATCTTTAATCTTATCAAAATATGGTTCAAATCTTGCAATCTCTTCGCCAGTGAAATGTGTTAATGTCTCCTTGCCCAGTATTAAATTATTCCAGAATTCTTCCGCGTTAACTGCACCAGGGAACCTGCAGGACATACCAATAACAGCTATTTTATTAGTAGAATTATTCATTGTAATTGTATGTTGTAATTTTTCATTCTAAAGGGCGTCTTATCAGCGTAATCTTTTAAACCTGACATTCTTTTTGGTTTTAGTCTTTTCGTCAATTTCAATGTTTTTCACAGAAGGATCATATTCTCTGTTACCGGAAATCCACTCACTCTGGGCTTTAATGCTTGGATATTCAAAAATCATTAAAGCTTTTAACGGAATATTAAACTCCCTGGATATCATGTTTGCCAGATTGATAGCCAGCAATGAATTGCCACCGATATCAAAAAAATTATCATTAATACTTATATTGTCAATTTTAAGGAGATCCTTCCACATATTAAACAGGATTCTTTCGTTTTTATTTGATGGTGTTACAATTGCAGATTTTTCAATAATCCTGTTGGGAGAAGGCAGACTTTTTCTGTTAAGTTTTCCGCTGCTGGTTAATGGCAGGGTTTCCATGAATACTATATATGGAGGCACCATGTAATCAGGCAATTTACCAGACAAATAGTTTTTGAGTTTGTCTGCTTCAATCTCACTTCCAGGCTTTAAGCAAACGTAAGCAACCAGATACTTATGTTGACCCTTCTCAATCATAATAACTGCACTATGCGTAACCATCGGGTGCTCAAGAATTTTAGCTTCAATATCACCAAGTTCAATCCTGAATCCGCGAATCTTTATCTGATTATCCATTCTACCCAGATAATCAATTTCTCCCTCTGCCGTTAACTTGACAAGGTCACCTGTATGATAAGCTCTGATGTATTGCTCATCCGAAATTTTAAAATCGAAGAATTTTTCAGCTGTCAGTTCAGGCTTATTTATATAGCCGCGGGCAAGATTTACCCCCGTAATCAGAAGTTCACCCGGCACCCCTATCGGCTGAATGATGTTTTTTGAGTTTACAACAAAAAGATTGGTATTATCAATTGGTTTGCCAATGTAAACATTTTTTATGTTTTCTTGCGGGCAGTTATAATAAGATACATCTACTGTAGCTTCTGTAGGACCATATAAATTTATCAGATCCGGCAGAGAATAAGATGTTCTCATTTCATTAAAGTCTCTGACCAGAGTTAACGTAAGGGCCTCTCCGCTAAGAAATATCCGGTTCAAATTTTCCAGTTTGCCACATAATTTTCTTGTAATAATTGTGTCAAAAAATGAGGCAAACATTGACGGGACAAAATGGATTGTCGTTACCCTGTAATCAGTAATATACTCAATTAAAGTTTCCGGATCCTTCTCACCTCCCTTCGGCAACAATACAAGCTTTGCACCATTAAAAGACCACCAGAACAATTCCCATACCGAAACATCAAATGTTATCGGAGTTTTTTGAAGCAGGGTATCAGTTTTGTCAATTGGGTAAGCTTTCTGCATCCATCCCAGACGGTTCAGAACTGAGTGGTGTTCTATCATAACTCCTTTAGGCATTCCTGTTGATCCGGAGGTATAAAGTACATAAGCCAGGTTATGTGAACTCATTTTAACGTCAGGATTTGATGAATTTTCAGATAATGGCTTCTGTAAAATATCATCTATAAAAACTATCTCACTCTCTTCCGGAATATTTATAGCAGATTCCTTTGCGGAAAAAATAATCTTCGGGTTTGCATCACTAATAATACTTCGCAGGCGCTCCGTTGGATTATCAGGGCTAAGCGGAAGATAAGCAGCACCAGCTTTAAGTGTACCAAATATGCTTATCATCATTTCCAGTGAACGATCGATACATATTCCAATTTTATCTTCAACTTTAACCCCTCGCTTTATAAGATAATTTGCTATCCTATTGGAATGATCATTTAACTCTTTATAACTTATTGATTGTTTTTTACCTAATAACGCTGGTAAATCAGGATTTTTGCTTACCTGTTGTTCAAATTTTTGGTGAATGCAAAGGTCATGTTCGTATGGAGTATTTGTATTATTTAATTCATAAATCCTTTTCTTATCATCTTCTGATATTAAAGAAATATCAGAAATTACCAAGTCGGGATTTTCTATCACAGATTGCAACAGATGAATAAAGTTATTTCTGAACAGGATCATAGTCTCTCGAGTCAGGATATCAATGTTGTACTCCATAATACCTTCAACATGATTCTCATTTTCCCACATATAAAAGCTTATATCAAAGATAGAAGTCCCCTCTTTACCTGTTACCTTTTCGCTTCTGACCCCATCAAGTGTTATTGATTCTTCAAGATTATTCAGCCATGTAAAACCAACCTGGAATAATGGATTAGCATTTGAAGAACGGTCCGGATTTACAATTTCTACAACTTTTTCAAATGGAAGATCCTGATGTGCAATCGCATTCAATGCTGCTTCACTGGTTCCATGAATTATATTCCTGAATGTAGATTCTTTTGTATACCTAAGACGTACCACCACAGTATTGACAAACATCCCAAATATATTTTCAAGCTTTGAATGAGGCCGATATGCTACAGACAGACCAATATTCAGGTCGTCTTCACCTGAATATTTCTGCATCTGAATACCAAAAGCGCTCAACATTGTGGTAAAGAGTGAAGAAGCCTCAGTTTTGCCAATCATTTTGAGTTTCTCCGTCAACTCCTGTGAAAGTTGAATGGTTTCGGAGCGACATCTGCCAGATGGTTGCCCTGTGCGTTGAAAGTCATATGGAAAATTCAGTATTGTGGATGCTCCATCTAAGTTCTCCTTCCAGAACTCAATTGATTCAGCTTCATGCTTTGAGTCCACAAAATTTTTTTCCCACTGTGCATAGTCATATTGCTGAAACTCCAGTTTCTCAAGATTAATTTCTTTCCCTCTCAACAAGCAGTTGTATATATTATTCAGATCTTTAGTCATAACAGACCATGACCAACCATCAAATATGATATGATGAATGCTCATACGAAAATAATATTCATCACTAGCGGTCTTTATAAGATATAAACGATATAAGGGACCATTTTGCAAATCGAATACTATCCTGGTGTCCGCATCAAATAAATCATAGACTTTTTTTGATTTTTCATTTTCAGGTAGCCCGGAATAATCAATAAATGAAATATCAACTTTCGAAGGCACAATATCACAATAGGGATTTCCTTGCATCTCCTTTATTACAGAAAACACAACATGATGCCGTCGAAATAAAATATCTATACTCTTTTGAAAGATCTCCGTACTAAGTGAGCCGTATAGTTTATAAGTATATGGAATAATATATGATGCAATATCAGGCTGTAATTTGGAAATAATCCATAACTTCTTCTGATTCCTTGTAAGTGGCAGTTGCTTCATCTCTGTTAAATGAACCAATTCTATCACCTGCTCTGAACCCCTGGTTTGAGTGTCAATTAGAATCCCCAATTGATCTATTGTAGAATTCGTAACTAATTCTCTGAATGTCAATGTAATGCCAAATTTTTCCCTTAACTGGTTAATAAGTTTGAGGCCTAATAAGGAGTCCCCTCCTATATCAAAAAAACTATCAGTTAAGCATACATCATCTGTTTTTAATACTTCACACCAGATATTATGAAGACTCCTTTCGGTAGGAGTAAAATCGCTTTTATCTTGTCTGGATTTACTTGCCAGTTCGCTTATTTCAAATGTTAAAGATTTTTTATCAATCTTCCCATTTATTGTTTTCGGAAATCCATGCATGTACTTAAACCCTGATGGTACCATGTACGCCGGCAGTTTCATCCTTATTAGCCTTCCTATCTCTTTTGTATCCATATTGAAAGCTTCAGTAACATTTAAAAAAGCAACCAGCCTGTAATTTCCCTGTTCAACCTTAACAGGCTTTATTACCGTTTCTATTACACCGTCTATTTCCAATATAACCGATTCTATCTCTTCCAGTTCAACCCTGAAGCCCCTTATCTTTAACTGGTTATCCACCCTGCCTCTAAACTCAATATTCCCGTCAGGAAGCCACCTGGCAAGGTCTCCGGTCTTGTAAAGTCTTTCTCCCGGATTGTGAGGATTATCTAAAAAACATGTGCTGTTTAAGTCTTCTCTTTTCAGATAGCCTGTCGAAAGACCATCCCCTCCTACATATAAATCTCCTATCACTCCAACAGACTGATAATTCATCCACTTGTCGAATATATAAGCAGTAGAATTACTTATTGGTACACCGATTGGAATATTATGATCAAAATCATTTTTAATTAAGTATGTTGTAGAAAATGTAGTATTCTCAGTAGGACCATAACCATTGATCACTTTCAGATTTGGATTATCCTTGCGAACTTTGTTAATGTATGGCGCATACAGAACGTCTCCTCCTGTCAATAAATACTTCAGTTTAGAAAATATATCTGTCCGTTGTTCGGCTATCTGGGTGAAAAGAGCAGATGTCAACCATAGAATTGTAATGTCATTCTTTATTAGTTCTTCGCCTAAAGCCATAGGATCAAGGATGGTATCTCTATCAACGATATACAAAGTTCCACCGTTTAACAGCATTCCCCATATTTCGAAAGTAGTCGCATCAAAAACAATAGCTCCGGTAAGAAGTAGCTTGTCTGATGGTGTCAATTCTATGTAATTAGTATTATGTATCAGCCTTACAATACTGTTCTGGCGAATCACACTTCCTTTAGGCTTTCCGGTAGTCCCTGAGGTATACATAATATAAGCCAGGCCTGAAGATTTATTGATCTGCGCAATATTGGTTTTAACTCCCTGGTATGAATCAGATGAATTTAAATTAATCTTCTTTACCTCAGAAACTGAAACATTTTTGTATTTGTCTTGTACAAGCAGAACCTTGCACTCCGAATCCTCTATAATGAAGTTTATCCTTTGCTCAGGATATTCCGGATCTATTGGTACATACACTCCCCCTGCCTTAATAATCGCCAAAATACCTATTATCATTTCCAACGACTTATCAGTCAGTATCCCAACCGGAGTATTGTTCTTCACTCCTGATGTCCTTAAGGTCCCAACCAGCTGATTCGACATTTCGTTTAACTGTTTATATGTCAGCGAACTTCCCTTAAAAACCACTGCCGTCTTTTCCGGATAAAGTTCAACTTGATCTTCAAATAATTGAGCTATAGTCTTATCTTTGGGATAGTTTGTCTGTGTATCGTTTATTTTATTGATAAGCATTTTATCTGCATCAGTCAGCATCGACACTGAATTGACAGGTTCATCAATATTTTTTACCAGGTTATATAATAATACCAGTAAGTTGTCCCTTAACCTGGTTATTGTTTCAGGTCTTATAAGATCCACATTGTATTCAATCTCCCCTCCAATAATGTCATCATTTTCCCACAAATACAAAATAAGGTCAAAGATCGCAGCTCTTTCCAGCCCAGTTACCGTTTCACTTACAATCCCCTCCAGCTTTATTGGAGCACTAAGATTATTCTGCCATGCAAAGGCTATCTGGAATAGGGGATTTGCATTTGAAATACGCTCAGGCTTGACTGCCTCAACTACCGTATTAAATGTAATATCCTGATGTGATATTGCATTCAGCGCAGTTGCATTGGTCCGCTTTATCAAATCCCTAAACGTATCTCCTTTTTCATACTTCAACCGCAAAACTAACGTGTTCACAAACATCCCAAAAATATTCTCAAGCTTTGAATGTGGTCGATGCACAACCGGCAAACCTATATTCAGATCATCGTCGCCTGAATACTTATGCATCAATACACCAAAAGCACTCAACACTGTGGAGAATAGTGAGGAACCTTCTTCCTTGCTGATCCTCCTCAAGTCATCTGACAAGGCTTTGGACAATCGAATCTCTTCTAACCCTCCTATACCTGTGGACTTTCCACTCCGCTGATAATCATACGGAAAATTTAATACAGGTGAACATCCCCTTAGATTTTCCTCCCAAAATGCAACCGATTCTTTTTTAATCTCTGCATTAGCCTCCCATTGTGCATAATCATACTGCTGATACTCCAATGCTTCAAGTTCAACTCCTTCTCCCTTTATCAAACTGTTATAAATCTTACTTAAATCATTGCCCAATACACTCTGCGACCACCCATCAAATATGATATGATGAATGCTCATGTGAAAATAATATTCATATTCAGCCGCCTTGATAAGATACAATCGATATAACGGCCCTTGGCTCAGATTAAACGCCTGCCTGGAGTCTTCATTAAGTATAGCTGTAACCTTCCCTTTTATCTCTTCCTTCGTTACCCCGGTATAATCTATATATGATGCCTTAACCTCCCTCGGAACTATTTCACAATAAAGCTCATTGTCAATTTCTTTGATCACAGAAAATACAACATGATGTCGCTCAAATAATATCCCCAGGCTCCTCTCAAATATCTCCAGGTTCAGAATCCCTTGAAACTTGTAGGTCAACCTGATAATATAAGTAGGTATATCTGGCTCCAATTGCGAGATAAGCCATAACCGTTTCTGATTAGAAGTCAATGGCAATCGGTCAGTCTGTGTCAAATGTTTGAGGGTAATATTTTTCTCCTTATCTCCAATCTGATTGTCAATGAAGGCCCCCAAATTTTCTATTGTAGGATTTAATAGAAAGTCCATGAAGGTTATTGTAATACCAAACTCCTCCCTGATCCGGTTTAGTAACCTGATACCAAGCAAAGAATTACCTCCTATATCAAAAAAATTATCAGTTAATGAGATGCTCTGAATTTTCAGAATTTGACCACAAAGTGCTATTAACTTCTGCTGTGTAGCTGTTAATGAAGCTAAATCTATCTCTCTTCTCTGTTCAGATTCCGTAATCTCATATATTAATGCTTTCTTGTTTATCTTCCCGTTTGGAAGCCTCGGAAAACCTTCCATTGGCTGATAAAACGACGGTATCATATACCCTGGAAGATATTGCGACAGGGAGGCAGCTATTTCCTCTTTCGTAAGTTTAAAACCTACGTCAACGTTCAGGAATGCCACAAGCCGCTCATCATTATCCCCAAACTTCTGAAGCTTTACAACAGCTTCTTTTACACCCGATAATCGCGAAAGAAGACTCTCAATCTCTCCAGGTTCTATCCTAAAACCTCTAAGCTTGATCTGATTATCACTCCTTCCAAAAAGTTCTATGTTCCCATCGGCAAGAAACCTGCCAAGATCGCCCGTCTTATAAATGATGCCCGCTTCACCAAATCCTATAAACTTCTCTGCCGTCAGTTCCGGTCGGATATTATATCCTTTCGTTACTCCCAAACCTCCGATACATACCTCCCCTATGGCTCCTACAGGAACCTCTTTATTATACTTGTCAAGGATATAGATTTGGGTGTTATCAATGGGTGTTCCAATCAATATTGGTGGTTCCGCATTAATAAGCTGTTTACAGGTTGACCATACAGTTGTCTCTGTTGGCCCGTACATATTCCAAAACGATTCTACCCTGGAAAGAAGATCACTGACCAGTCCGGGAAGTATTGCCTCACCTCCACATAATGCCTTCAGATTCTTTTTGCCTTTCCATCCATTGCCTAGAAGTATGTTCCATGTGGCAGGAGTAGCCTGCATTATTGTAACATCATGCCTATCCAGAAGGTCTGAAAGTCGCTGCCCGTCGAAGATATCATCAGTGTCAGCTATTATAAGTTCTGCGCCGACCGATAACGGTAGAAACAGCTCCAGTACCGAGATATCAAACGACAGCGTCGTTACCGCAAGTAATCTATCTTCCTGACTTATACCCGGGCTCCTCTTCATGCTCCCAAGAAAATTCACAACTGCCTCATGATGTACTTTTACTCCTTTCGGCTTACCTGTTGACCCTGAAGTGTAGATCAAATAAGCAAGTGACTGATTATCTATCAGAAGTTCAGGTCTTTCAGTACTGTATTTGCTTAACCTGCCTTTGTCTTTATCTGTTAAAACTATTGAGGTATTGGGAAAGTGACGGAACTTCTCCTTCAAAGAACTCTGGGATATGAGAACTTTGGCACCAGAGTCTTCATACATATAGGCTAACCTGTCATCGGGAAATAGAGGGTCCATGGGAAGATAACAACACCCTGCTTTCAGTATGCCAAGTACCGACATCATCATTTCAACTGAACGCTCTATACATATACCAACTACATCACCGCCAGTAACCCCCAGCGAGATCAGGTGATGCGCAAGTTGATTCGAACTGTTCTCAAGCTCCCTATAACTGATTTTATTGTTCCCTGATACAACAGACGTCTTGTCACCATTAATAAATACTTGTTGTTCAAAAAACTCCTGTAAAAGACACGAAGGAACTGATACTTCAGTTTTATTAAATTCTGATAGCTTCTTCCTGTCATTCTCTGATATTATAGAGATTTTAGAAATTGTCTGGCCAGGACTCTCAACAGCTTCCTGAACCAGATGTAAAAAGTTATCCCTCAACCGGATGATAGTGTTATCTTCAAAAACATCAATGTTATACTCGATATCACCTTTTATAGTTTTACCTTCCTCCCACATATAAAAAGTAATATCAAAAGGTGAGATTCCCTCAGGTAATGTCACTCTGTCGCCCTTTATAGCGCCAAAATCAATAGGTATAGTTAAATCAGTCATCCAGGATAAGGAAACCTGGAAAAGAGGGTTTACGCCTGAGATCCTTTCCGGATTAACAGCCTCAACAATCATTTCGAATGGAAGTTTGGAGTGAGAGAGCGCTTTCTTTACAACATTCTTTGTATAACTAATATGGTCCTTAAACTTATTATTGTCATCAACCTGTAATCTGACCACAGCAGTATTTATAAACAAACCAAATATCTTATCCAGCTCCGGATGAAACCGACGATTCGAAACAGGAACTCCAATACAGATATCATTCTCCCCGGAATACTTCTGAAACAAAATCCCTATCAACGATAACACTGTATTAAAGATAGTTGTATCTCCCATTTTGCTCAGATCCCTTAATTTAGAAGTGCACTTTTCTGAAAGCTCAAATGATCCCCTGCGCCCTAATCCTGTTGACCTGATTCTTCTGGAATAATTATACGGCAATCTTAATTCAGGAGGACAGCCTCTAAGATATTCTTTCCAGAAGGAGTTAAGATCTGCCTCTTCTTCTGCAGTCATTGATTCTTTCTCCGTTAATGCATAATCATAGCTATGAAAATCAAGTGGCTCTAAATTGTCATTAATACCGTGAATTAAGTTGAGATATATCCTGCTTAAGTCCTGAACAAAAACCCTGCGTGACCAGCCATCAAAGATTATGTGATGAATGGTTGCATGAAAATAATAGCTTTCTTCGTGTTCTTTCAATAAATATAAACGAAAAAGAGGCCCGTTTTCAATATCAAAACACCTCCTTGAATCCTCAATGGCAAATGCGAAAATCTCTTCTTTACGTATCTCAAACGATATTTCTGAAAAATCAATTATTTCCACACATACTTCACTCTTAATAATCTCAATATATGGAAATCCATCCTTATGTTTAAATACTGAAAACATCGTATGGTGCCTGTCAAATAAAAGGCCGATACTCTTGTTAAAAATTTCAGAATCAATCTTCCCGTTAAAGTGATAAGTCAACTGCAAATTATAAGCAGGATTCGTATTATCCTGCTGCGACATTATCCAAAGCCTCTTTTGGTTTGACAGAAGTGGCAAATAATTCAAGACTTGATGTTTCATCAGATCCATATAAACAATCATTTAAGTATTATCTTTCCCATCTACAATTTAATCACCTTATCAAACCACGGTAATAGCGAAACCCTGTGGGTGACAAATATAATCGTAACCTTTTTTTTCAGCCGTTTAATTACCTCCATTATCAGCTCTTCATTCTCCGCATCCAGCGAGGAGGTAGCCTCATCGAGCAAAAGTACTCCGGGTTTTCTCAAAAGGACTCTTGCAAGCGCCAGCCTCTGACACTCTCCACCGGAAAAGCTTATCTGGTAGTTCACTATAAAGGCATCGAGACGGTTGTAAAAACGATTTACCAGGTGACTTGCATTTACCTGTTCAAGTACTTGAAGGATCTCTTCATCGGTGATATCACTCTTACTATCCCATATAAGGTTCTCGCGAAGTGTGCCGTCAATAAAAAACGGATCCTGCGGGAGGTAGCCAATGGCTGATTTCCAGGCCGGCAGCAGAGTATCATCGAGGAGTGTACCATCCACTTTAATCCTTCCCGAATCCGGTTTCTGAAGACCCGCGATCAGATCGATAAGGGTTGTTTTGCCACGGCCGGATTCACCAATGATGCCTGTAATGGAATTTGCATTTATTACTACCGAAAAATTTTCAAATAGCTTTTCCCCATCAGGCCAGACAAAATTAATGTTTTCAAGTCTTATTTCCTTTTCCGGGACTATGCAATCGCGGTCTGCAATTTCATTAAACCGGTTGTCGGGAAATTCCTCATCCAGTTTCAGCACCATCTCCACCGATCCTGCATTGGTAAAAAGCATGTTGACATCGCCGGTTATTGCCACAAACTGAGGAAAGATACGTGAGAAGAGAATTATGAGTATGAAAAAAGAGGTAAGATCCACCTGGTTGGAGTTGTAACCGAAATACACAACAGCTGCAAGGACCAGTATACCAGTGATACGGTAAATTAGCTGGGGAAGTAACCAGTTTCTTTCTATTCTGTACTCCATATTGAGCAGTGAGTTGCTCGCCTCGTCAAATTTGTCATAATAGAACTCTTCTGAGCTATGAACCTTTGCTATCTTAACTGACTGCCAGAAATCATCAATATATTTATACAGACGGCTATATGATTTCACAAAAGCCTCACCCAGGTTAAAGGCTTTGAAGAGGTATCTATGTAGGAAAATAAAAAGTAATATGCCAGCTATTATTATAATAACGGTATATTTTGCCGATACTATCATAGCATATATAATATATGATGATGTCATGAGTAATGCTGTTAACAGCCTGAGGTAATAAATATAATAGACTGCTAAATTTGGAACCTCTTTAGTGAGGATCTGCATATGGCTGGTCTTGCTTTTGCGGTTAAGTAATGGCCAGTCTGCCAGTATGATCTTGCGAAACAACCTGCGGCGAAGCTGGTATATGAAAGTTTGCTGGTACCCGGCATCGAGAAGAGATTTCCAGTATTGCAGAAATGCACCGAGAGCTAATAGTATAATATATACCATTAATATGGTCCCGATATTGAGACTTACCCCTGTTTTGTCAGCAATGTCCCGGAAGAA
>CAZHRV010000280.1:0-8405 GCA_964535035.1 uncultured Rikenellaceae bacterium | reverse complement strand
TCTGGTATTACATTTTTGAATAGATCTGATCCCTCTTCAATAACAGCTATCTTCTTAAAATCCTTATCATCGTTCATCATTATCAAAGTGGGGACCACTATCAAAGCGGCCATTAGCAAAGGTGCCAGGATGGTCATTATGATGAATGATTTTTTCCTGACCCTTGTTATGTATTCTCTTTTTATGATAACAGATATCTTGTTCATAATGTGGATATTTCAGAATTAATTACGTGCTTCTACTACCCTGATAAAAATTTCATTCATTGAAGGAAGAGCCGGGTTGAAGGAAATTATTTTTCCTGACTTCATTACTGCATTCAGAATCTCATTTGCCGGCATATCTTTTTCAGTTTTAAGTCTTATTGTGCTCCTGTTGTCTTCAAACTGTGAATTAAGGATATTGAACAGGCCATTTTCCTTCAGGTTGATTTCGCCTTCAAAGACAAGTTCATATTCATTGGCGGCCCACTGTCTGCGTATATCGTCCACGCTTCCCTCAAGAATGGTCTTTGCTTTGTTTATAAGCGTTATATTGTCGCACAGCTCTTCCACCGATCCCATGTTGTGTGTGGAGAATATTATAGTTGCTCCTCTTTCCCTGAGGAACAGGATCTCATTTTTAATAATATTGGCATTTACCGGGTCAAATCCCGTGAAGGGTTCATCGAAGATTATTAGCTTCGGCTCATGAAGCACAGTGATTATGAACTGTACCTTCTGTTGCATCCCTTTTGATAGTTCTTCAACCTTTTTACCCCACCAGTCGACAATATCAAGTTTTTTAAACCAGTACTTCAGTCTCTTTACGGCTTCAGTCTTTGTAAGTCCTTTAAGCTGGGCAAAATAGAGAGCCTGTTCGCCAACTCTCATCTTCTTGTAAAGGCCGCGTTCTTCAGGCAGGTAACCTATCACCTGGACATCTCCGGGAAGAAGTTTATGGCCATTCATCAGAAGCTCACCGGCATCTGGACCGGTTATCTGGTTAATTATCCTGATCAATGTTGTCTTCCCTGCCCCGTTCGGACCAAGAAGTCCGTAAATGGATTGTTCAGGTACTGATATACTTACGTTATCGAGGGCTGTAAAGTTACCGAACGTTTTGGTAATGTTCTTTGCTTCAAATAGTTGCATGGAGGAAATTAGTTAGTTTTTTAAATGAGTGGTAAATATATAAAAACTCCTATTCAAAATACCCCCTCATCCTCTCAAAAAATCCTTTATCGTTCTTATCAGGTTTTGGAGTGAAAGCACCTGATTCTTTGAATTTTTCTATGATCTTTGCCTCTTCCCTGCTCAGGCTTTTTGGTATCCACACATTGACATTTACAAGTAGGTCGCCTCTTCCGTAGCCATTGACTTCCGGAAGTCCTTTTCCTCTCAGGCGCAGTATTTTGCCTGGCTGAGTCCCCGGTTCAATTTTTATCTTGACATTATTATCAATTGTGGGTACTTCAACGTGTGCTCCCAGAACAGCATCCGGGATGCTTATGAAAAGGTTGTATATCAAGTCGTTCCCTTCCCTGATAAGCTCAGAATGATCCTCCTCGTCAATTACTACGAGTAAATCTCCATGGACACCGCCTCTTCTGGGTGCATTTCCCTTACCGGCGACAGTCATCTGCATCCCTTTGCCCACTCCTGCAGGTATGTTGATTTTAATAATATCTTCCTTTTGTACTATTCCCTCTCCGTAGCAGACAGGACATTTTTTTGTTATGGTTTTACCCTCGCCCCCGCACAAAGGGCACACGGAAGTTGACTGCATCTGGCCGAGTATTGTATTGGTTACCCTTGTTACATGGCCCGTTCCACGGCATGTGGAGCATGTTGAAAGACTGTGTGAATCGGCAGCTCCCGTTCCATCGCATGCTGTACAGGTATCATACCTTGAAACCCTGATCTTTTTCTCGGCACCATTTGCAATTTCACGTAGTGAAAGCTTAACCTTCACCCTGAGATTACTTCCTTTATTTACTCTTCTTCCCCGTCTGCTGCTTCCTGTGAAAGCTCCGAATCCCCCAAAAGCATCGCCAAAAATATCCCCGAAGGATGAAAAGATATCCTCCATGGTCATCCCGCCTCCAAAGCCATTTCCGGCACCGCCCATACCTGCATGCCCGAATCGGTCGTACCTGGCCTTTTTATCATCATTTCTCAGGACCTCATAGGCTTCTGCTGCCTCTTTAAAATGCTCCTCAGCCTTCTTGTCACCAGGATTTTTATCGGGATGATACTTCAGAGCCTGCTTTCTGTAAGCCTTCTTTATCTCTTCTTTCGAGGCATTTTTTGATACCTCCAGAACCTCATAATAATCTCTTTTTCCCATCCCTTTATTTTATTTACACGGGGAACCGGTTATTATTCTCCTACAACTACCTTTGAATGTCTTAAAACCTTGCCCTGCAGATAATAACCTTTTTGTACCACCTCAATTATTTTCCCTTTCTTCTCCTCTTCCCCGACCATTTTTTTTGCTATAGCATGATGCAAGTCGACATTAAAGTCACAGTCAAGTGATTCGATCTCACTGACTCCGCTCTGCTTAAGAAATTCCATGAGTTTTACATATATAAGGTCAATTCCCTTTTTCATTGCAACACAATCGGTTGCGGATTCCATATGTGACAGTGCTCTTTCAAAATCATCGATAAGAGGGAGAATGTTCAGGAGCAGACTCTCTCCACCATATTTTGCCAACTCCATCTTCTCACGCAGCGTTCTTCTCCTGTAATTATCAAATTCAGCCGACAGGCGCAGATATTTATCCTGCATTTCTGCCAATTTTTCCTCCGGCGATTTTTCTGCAGGTTCAACTTTGTCATATGGAGTCTCTTCTGTGCCAGTGGATTGTCTCTCCTTGTTTTCAGTATCAGTTACCTCCCGTTCATCATCTGTGATATTTTCATAAGTCGTGTTATTCTCTTTACTATCAGGTGTTTCGTCACGTTTCTCCTGTTTTGTTTCGTGCTGATCCGGCCTCTTCTTCTTAACCATATATGTATATAATTTGGATTTAATTAATCTCTGGTTGCAAATTGTTTGCCAAGAGCCAATAATTGACATTTTGACAGGGCACAGAAAAATATTATTTGCGATAGATGATATGTGATATGCAGAAAGAAAGAAGATATGTCGCCTATCGCCTATAATAAATAATACATCTTAAAGCCTTTCTATATCCGCTCCCAGAGCATTCATCCGAATATCTATTTCCTGGTATCCCCTGTCTATCTGTTCGATATTATGTATGATGCTTTTTCCTTCAGCTGACAGGGCGGCAATGAGCAGTGCAACACCAGCCCTTATGTCGGGGGATGACATAACAGTGCCCCGAAGCTTAATTTGTCTGTCATGACCTATTACTGAAGCCCTGTGAGGATCACACAGAATAATCCGGGCACCCATATCGATAAGCTTGTCAACGAAGAAGAGCCGGCTTTCAAACATTTTCTGATGAATAAGGACGGCACCCTTTGCCTGAGTTGCAGTAACAAGAAAGACACTCAGGAGATCAGGAGTCAGACCCGGCCATATTGCATCGGCAATTGTCATTATGGATCCATCGATGAAGGTTTCGATCTCATAATGTTCCTGGCGGGGTATATAGATATCATCACCTGATCTTTCAAGCTTTATTCCGAGCCGGCGGAAAGAATCAGGGATTATACCAAGATTTTCGTAAGAGACATCCTTGATGGTTATCTCTGATTCTGTCATTGCTGCCATTCCTATAAATGAGCCGATTTCGATCATGTCAGGCAGGATGTTATGGGTAGATCCTCCCAGCTCTGTTACTCCATCGATAAAAAGAAGATTGGATCCGATCCCATCAATTTTTGCCCCCATCGACACCAGCATTCTGCAAAGCTGCTGGATATAGGGTTCACAGGCTGCGTTATAGATTGTGGTACGGCCTCTGGCAAGAACTGAAGCCATAATTATATTGGCAGTACCGGTTACTGATGCTTCATCAAGGTGTATATATGTACCTGACAATGAAGGAGCTTCTATCCTGAAGAAGGGATCGGATGTATCAAATTCAAATACTGCTCCCAGTTTCTGAAACCCGATGAAATGTGTATCAACTCGGCGGCGTCCTATTTTATCACCGCCAGGTTTTGGGATACATGCTTTGCCGAACCTTGCAAGAAGGGGACCCACAATCATGATTGATCCTCTTATGCAGTTACTTTGCTCCCTGTATTTGTCGGATTGAAGATAATCGAGGTTTATTTCTGCAGCTTTGAAGCTGATTTTCGATTTTGCCTCTCTTGTAACTTTAACTCCCAAACATTCAATAAGATCTATCAGCTTATTAACATCACTGATGTCGGGAATATTGTTAATTGTTATGGTTTCGGATGTCAGGAGAGTGGCACATATAACCTGCAGGGCTTCATTTTTAGCGCCCTGCGGAGTAATTTCCCCTTTCAGGGATTTACCGCCTTGAACAACAAATGTCCCCATTAGTGCCGGATATATCCTTTTTTCCTGCCGTATTGCTTATTCTGCTGTTTGCTGTGAGGTTTTCCCTGCGGCTTTCTTTTTACCTGCGGCAGCAGGTCTTTAACATCCAGGATTTTTACTCCTTCGGTCATTTTAAGCTTTCCCCCGGATAACATTATCATATCGCCAATAATAACTTCGTCAGCTACCTGGTTCCTGTTCCAGGTGACATATGCTTTCTTCATCTGGTTGACAATGAGAGTAGTAAGATATTCTTTCTCCTTGCCATCTTTCATTTCGGATGCAGCATCGATCATCATCTCAATGATGCGTCCGTAGTGGAGATACCTTATATCCTCCTTCCGGTATGGGATCTGGTTGGGTTTTTCATTCAGCGTGGTTGGTTCAGGCGGAGGATATGGAGGGTCAATATCGAGCTCAAAATTAGCAATCAGGGCAAGATGATCCCATAGCTTGTGCTTGAAATCTCCTTCATCGCGTAAATGAGGATTAAGATTCCCCATTATCTGGATAATTGTCCTTGCGGCACGGTTTCTTTCCTCCCTGTCTTCAATGGTTTTGATATGATCGACCATTTTCTGGACATTCCTGCCATACTCAGGCAATGCCATTCTCTTTCTCTGGGTATTATAATCGAAACTCATCTTTTCTTTTTTACAAAGCTACTAATTTAAAAGCAATTTATCATGCCCCGCCTATCATCTTGAAAAGCAGAACAGCCAGAAATCCTGCTAATGCTGACAAACCTGTTATGCATGCCTCTTTTAAATGTTATGTTGTTACAAATGGTCAAAGTCCCAGAAACTGAATTGCAACTCCCGAAAGAAATATCATGCTGCCAGCTATCAGGTGTACGTACTTTTCCAAAGGCTTGAGGTTAAGTTTGTTTAATCCTAACTTAAAAGCAAGTACAACAGACATCATTGTTGCAATAGTGACGATTGAAAAAAGTACGGAAACCACCAGTGCACCCGATAAATTGTTTCTGGCAGCCGGGTACATCAGGATAGGTATAAGTGGTTCACAGGGGCCGAAAACAAAGATCAGGAACAGGATCCATGGAGTTGTTCTGACGATATCAGTATCGTGTACATGGGAGTGCTCCTTATGGTGATCATGTTCATGCTCATGCCTCTCTCTGCCTAAGTGATAATGGGTATGACTGTGTTTTTTGTTCTTAATGAGGTTCCTGATACTTATTACCATGTAAACAAGCCCGAAAGCTATAAACAGCCATGCGGCTATACTTCCCCTGAATGACTCTATGTTGATAAGCCTGTTCAGGGATATTCCCACGGCTATCCCGATCAGGCCAAGAACTACAGAGCTCAGAACATGACCGATACCACAGAGAAATGTAATGGACATTGTCTTTTTCAGTGTCCATTTTTTCGCTTCACTGAGAACTATGAACGGCAGGTAATGATCAGGCCCCAGAATCGTATGCAAAAATCCGATCGAGATAGCTGTGACTGAAAGAAGGGCAATAGAGTCGTTCATGGTTCTGATCTTTATGATGCAATAATATAGATTTAATATCAAATAATATTAGGATCGTGGGAAAAATTTCAAGGTGCAACGGCACAACTGAACAATGACACAACAGCAATTAGTTCGAAATTTCCGTTAATTATTCAACAACCAGTTGTTTCCATTGAAAATGTATTCTTTCACATTTATGTTTTGTTTGTAAAGAAATGATCTTGAGTCGTACAGGAATCTCTTCATCTGCAAATAGTCTTTTTTTTCCGGAAAAAATCCGGGCCTGTTCTCAAATTCAGAACAGGGAAGTATAAAAAACCTCTGTCTGTAGTTATCAACCGGTGTATATACCCACGTCAGGTAATAGCCTGCATTTGAGATGCATACAGAAGCATCCTTTTTCCTTAGATCGATTTTTACCATCGATCCTCCATCAGTTCCGGGCTTCCTTTGATTTGAAACAAAATTGCCCAGGGAATAGATGACAGCCTTATTGTTATAAGCTGTATCTGTCCTGTACCATATCATCCTCTGAAGTACGTGCGGATGGGAACCTATAATGAGGTCTGCACCGCATGAAAAGAAATACTCGGCCATTTCAATCTGGATTTCTGAAGGTATTGTATCATACTCAATTCCCCAGTGAAGAAAAAGAATAATAAAATCAGCCCTTTTATTTTTTGCTTTTTCAATGTCTCCCGCAATAAGGTTTCTGTCAAACATATTTACTATAACAGGTTCCTGCACCTTTATACTGTTTGTTCCGTATGTATAATTCAGCAGCGCTATATTAAATCCTCTTTTGCTTATCATTAGAGGATACAGAGAATCCCTTGCGGCTTTATTAAGGAAAGTTCCAGTATGAGATATCCCCAGGCTGTCGAGCCTGTTTATGGTACCGGTAATGCCGTTTTTTCCACGGTCAGCCGCATGGTTGTTGGCTGTGACAAGGTAATCTATGCCGGCATTCCTGCAGGCATCAGCCAGAGCGGCCGGTGAACTGAACTGAGGATATCCTTTATATGGAGGACCGGCAAGGGTAACTTCAAAGTTAGCTATAGCAATATCAGCGTCAGAGATCAGGGGTTTTACATACGTGAACACGTCATTATAATCCCAGGTACCTGTCTCTCCGTTTTCAGCCGACCTTATCTGAGTATCGTGGCCCATTATATCGCCAATGAAAAGCAATGAAAGTATATTCCCTGTATCACCCGACTGCTGTCCTGTCAATGAGAACTGCAGAGAGAAGAGAATAAGACATGCCAGAGTTTTTCTGAACATATTCCTGAGCTTTTATATCTTTATATTACGGTCACAAAGATAAATTATTTATAACTTTGGACACTTTCTCTATTTACAGGGAATACATGAACAAGACTGTATTTAATCTCGATGTAAAACGGCTTTCTCTTGCCGGTGCAATCATCACTCTCGGAATAGTATTTGGCGATCTTGGCACAAGTCCGCTCTATACAATGAAAGCGATCCTCAGGGGAGGTGCGGGAAATTTCAACGAACTGCTCATCTACGGTGGTCTCTCCTGCATTTTCTGGACTCTCACTATATCGACCACATTAAAATATGTAGTGGTTGCCATGAGGGCTGATAATAATGGAGAAGGAGGGATCTTTGCCCTTATTGCCCTGATAAAAGATAAATCTCAATGGATTGCCATTCTTACCATGATCGGAGGTGCTGCACTTCTGGCCGACGGGGTACTTACACCTGCCATCACAATAACATCCTCGATAGAGGGCTTAAAACTATATAATCCTGGCATTCATGCAGTTCCGATTGTACTGATAATTCTTGCGGCTCTCTTTTTCATTCAGCAGTTCGGCACCGGCTTTTTCAGGAGATCCTTCGGACCAGTAATGGTTATATGGTTTTTGATACTTGCCATAATTGGTTTCTCGCAATTAATCCATCATCCTGATATACTGCGGGCTGTCAGTCCTGAGTATGCTTACAGGTTTCTTGCCGAATATCCGGGAGGATTTGTCTTGCTGGGTGCAGTTTTCCTGTGTACAACAGGTGCTGAGGCACTTTATGCTGAGCTTGGCCGCTGCGGCAAGGCAAACATCAGGATTTCATGGCCATTTATTAAGGTCGCTCTTCTTCTGAACTATTTCGGACAGGGTGCATGGCTGATGATGAATATTGATAACGGTACATTCGTGAATCCTTTTTTTGAAATGATGCCGAAGTGGTTTCTGATTCCCGGGATTATCATGGCGACTACAGCAGCTATTATAGCCAGCCAGGCAATAATTACTGGATCGTATACTCTTATCAGTGAGGCGGTTTCACTGAATTTCTGGCCTAAAATAAGGATCCTTCATCCCTCATTGATAAAAGGAGAGATCTATCTGCCTTTTGTAAACTGGTTCCTCTGGATAACATGCAGTTTTACTGTTATCTTTTTTAAGGAATCTGCAAATATGACAGCCG
>CAZHRV010000279.1:0-7348 GCA_964535035.1 uncultured Rikenellaceae bacterium | reverse complement strand
GCAGGAGCTGCCGTAAGAAAGCTAAGACCAATAAAAGAATAATCCTGAAAACCAAAATATTATGAACGAGAAAGTAATTATTTTCGATACTACCCTCAGAGACGGTGAACAGGTGCCGGGGTGTCAGCTCAATACTATTGAGAAGATACAGGTTGCCCAGGCTCTGGAAGCTCTCGGAGTAGATGTGATAGAAGCTGGCTTCCCGGTATCAAGTCCTGGTGATTTTAAATCGGTTGTTGAGGTATCCAGGGCAATATCAAATCCCGTGATCTGTGCACTGACACGGGCAGTTAAAAAGGATATCGAGGTCGCTGCCGAAGCACTCCAGGATGCAAAAAGAAAGAGGATACATACAGGTATAGGCACCTCCCCTGAACATATAAAATATAAAATAAGAACAACGCCCGAAGAGATACTGAAAAGGGCAGCTGATGCAGTAAAATATGCAAAGAAATTTGTTGAGGATGTTGAGTTTTATGCAGAGGATGCAGGACGCAGCGATAACAAATACCTGGCGAGGGTGATAGAGGCTGTAATCAAAGCTGGTGCCACTGTGGTGAATATACCTGACACAACAGGTTACTGCATGCCTGAGGAATATGGAGCCAAAATAAGGTACCTGAAGGAAAATGTTCCGAACATCCACAAAGCAGTCATATCCACTCATTGCCATAATGACCTTGGAATGGCAACGGCAAATACAATGATGGGCGTTGTCAATGGGGCCAGACAGGTGGAGGTAACGATAAATGGTGTTGGCGAAAGGGCAGGGAACACTTCGCTTGAGGAGGTGGCCATGATAATCAAGAGCCATCATGATCTTAAACTGAGCACCGATATTAATACAAAGCTCATATATAGTACGAGCCGTCTTGTTTCCACTCTCATGAGTATGCCCGTACAGGCAAATAAGGCTATTGTAGGACGAAATGCATTTGCCCATTCATCGGGTATCCACCAGGATGGTGTGCTTAAGCACCGGGAGAACTATGAGATAATTAATCCCTCAGAGGTTGGAATACGTGAATCATCAATCATCCTCACTGCGCGAAGCGGCAGGGCTGCATTGAATCATCGCCTTGAAATACTAGGCTTTAAATTTGGCAAGGAGGAGCTTGATGAACTGTACCATCGCTTTCTTCAGCTTGCAGACAGGAAGAAGGAGATAAACGATGAGGATATCAGGATACTTACCGGTGAGGTCTTCCAGGGGGAAAAATCGCTCAAACTTGAACTTTTACAGGTTACATGCGGGAAATCAGCTATCCCGGTAGCCACGGTCGGACTCAAGATAAATGGTGAAGTCCATACCTCAACAGCTTCAGGAAACGGACCTGTCGATGCAGCATTCACTGCTGTTAAGCAACTGATAAGCAAGACAATACATCTCGAGGAATTCCTGATTCAGGCAATTACCAAAGGCAGCGATGACCTGGGGAAAGTGCATGTGCAGGTGGAACACCAGGAAAAGATATACTATGGATTCGGAACAAGTACTGATATAATTACTGCCTCGGTAGAGGCCTTTATTGATGCAATTTCAAAAATAAAATGATCCCGAAAACACTTTTTGACAAGATATGGGACAGCCATGTGGTTCGTTCTATTCAGGGAGGGCAGGATGTACTTTATATTGACCGGCACTATATCCATGAGGTAACAAGCCCGCAGGCTTTTGAAGGAATAAGGCAAAGAGGAGCATCCGTCTTTCGTCCCCGGAAAACTATTGCCACTGCCGATCATAATATTCCCACTATAAACCAGGATCAGCCCATACAGGATGAACTTTCACGTCTCCAGGTTGAAAAACTTGAAGAAAACTGCAGGGAGTCGGGAATTGAATACTTTGGTCTTAATGATCCTGATAACGGGATTGTCCATGTAATTGGCCCTGAACTGGGATACACTCTTCCGGGGATGACGATAGTCTGCGGCGACAGCCACACTTCTACGCACGGGGCATTTGGCACCATTGCATTCGGTATAGGGACCAGCGAGGTGGAGATGGTTCTGGCATCGCAGTGTATAGTGCAGTCGAAACCAAAAAAGATGAGGATAACCATAAATGGTAACCTTCAGAAGGGAGTCACCTCAAAAGACATGATCCTTTATATCATCTCACAAATATCATCAGGCGGTGCTACCGGATATTTTGTGGAGTATGCCGGCTCTGCTGTCGAATCGTTGAATATGGAGGAAAGAATGACGATTTGCAATATGAGCATTGAAATGGGTGCCCGTGGCGGACATATCGCTGTTGACCTCACTACATATGAATACCTTAACAGGATTCCGGCAGTATCGAAGCGTCATGATTTTAAATCGCTGCTGCTGAAATGGAGAGCTTTGAAAAGTGATGAGGGAGCGGTTTTTGACCGTGAACTGCAATTTGATGCCGGCACTATCAAACCGATGATCACTTATGGAACAAACCCGTGTATGGGAATGGCAGTGGATGAGACAATACCACATTCAGATTCTGTTTCATTTATAAAATCTCTTGATTATATGGGATTCAGACCCGGAATGAGTCTCAAAGGCCATCCCGTCGATTATGTGTTCCTTGGCAGCTGCACCAATGGCAGAATTGAGGATCTCAGAGCATTTGCCGGTCTGATAAAAGGCAGACAAAAGGTTCCCGGTATCACAGCCCTTATTGTACCGGGATCAAAAAAAGTTGAACAGCAGGCAATTGAGGAGGGCCTTGACAGAATTCTTGGCGAAGCCGGTTTTGAGCTGAGACAGCCGGGCTGCTCATCATGCCTGGCAATGAATGAGGACAAAATACCGGCAGGAAAGTATGCTGTTTCAACATCGAACAGGAATTTTGAAGGAAGACAGGGTCCCGGATCAAGAACGCTGCTGGCAAGCCCGCTTACAGCTGCCGCTGCTGCCGTAACAGGAATAATAACCGATCCCAGGGACCTGTTAAATGATTAAAATAAAACAATCTGATAAGATGCCAAAAAAGAAATTTGACATACTCGAAACAACCTGTGTCCCCCTTCCACTTGAAAATATTGACACCGACCAGATAATACCGGCCAGGTTCCTTAATACCACATCGCGTGAAGGTTTCGGCGAGAATCTTTTCCGCGACTGGCGGTATAATGATTCAGGATCGACAAATGAAGGATTTGTTCTGAATGACCCCCGTTATAAGGGTGAAGTACTTGTTGCCGGCAGGAATTTTGGCTGCGGATCAAGCCGTGAACATGCCGTATGGGCCGTCTCCGATTATGGATTCAGAACGGTTGTATCAAGTTTCTTTGCGGATATTTTCCGTAACAATGCACTCAACAACGGACTCCTTCCGGTGATTGTTCCCGAAGACTTCCTTAATAGTCTTTTAAGAATTGTAACTGATGATCCCGGTACGCGGGTCAGAATAGATCTTGAGAAACAATTATTTTCAGTGCTTCCTGACGGGGAGTTTGTAAAATTTGATATTGACCCTTACAGGAAGGAATGCATCATGAAAGGCCTTGACGATATTGATTACCTGTTGAGTATCAAAGATGTAATTAAAGCTTATGAATTAAGAAATGCTCTTAAATATGAGAATAGAGATAATGGACACCACCCTGAGGGATGGTGAGCAGACACAGGGTGTCTCATATACACCCCTCGAAAAACTTCACATAGCCAGGCTTCTCCTGTCAGATCTTGGTGTCGACCGTATTGAAGTGGCCTCAGCACGGGTTTCGGCAGGTGAGTTTAAGGCCCTGAAGCAGATAACCGGATGGGCAAGTCAGAACAATCTTCTTGATAAGGTTGAGGTTCTCGGTTTTGTCGACAGGGACCTTTCTCTTGACTGGATAAAAAAGGCAGGAGGCAAAGTTGTAAACCTGCTGTGTAAAGGTTCACTCAGGCACCTCGAAAAACAACTGAGAAAAACTCCCGAACAGCATGCCAGAGATATTAAAGAGATATTAAGGAAAGCAGAATTATCTGATATGCAGGTGAATATCTATCTTGAAGACTGGTCAAACGGGATGATAAGCTCGGAGGATTACGTTCTGTACATGCTCGATTCATTGAAAGATGAGTATATAAAACGATTCATGCTTCCCGATACTCTTGGTATTCTTAATCCCGACCAGACATTTCTCTTCTGCAAAAAGATCATTGACAGATATCCTGAACTTCATTTTGATTTTCATCCTCACAATGATTATGATCTTGCCGTCGCCAATATTTTTTCAGCTGTAAAAGCAGGCATAAAAGGAGTCCATACTACCATAAACGGACTGGGTGAACGCGCAGGTAACGCTCCACTTTCAAGTGTTATCGGAGTTTTACGCGATCAGATGAATGTCGAAACCGGGATAAATGAATTTGAGATTACAAAGGTTAGCCGTATTGTTGAAACATTCAGCGGAATACGTATACCTGTAAACAAACCTGTCATTGGAGAAAATGTATTTACGCAAACATCGGGAGTACACGCCGACGGTGATTGTAAAGACAATCTGTATTTTAATAATCTACTCCCTGAGAGATTCGGCCGGAAAAGAACATATGCCCTGGGGAAACAGTCAGGAAAAGCAACAATAAGGAAGAATCTTGAAGAATACGGACTCTCGCTCAGTCCTGAATCTATTGACAAAATTACTCAGCGTGTAATCGAACTTGGCGATAAGAAAGAAAATGTCACTAATGCCGACCTTCCATTCATCATTGCCGATGTTCTGGGTTCAAACATATCCGATTACAAGATCTTTATTAAAAACTACTCGCTTTCGCTTTCATATGGATTGAAACCTTTTGCCAGTGTCCAGATAGAGATTGATGGCAACCTGTACCAGGAAACATCTTCAGGTGACGGGCAGTATGATGCATTCATGAAGGCGCTGAGGATCATCTACGACACACTCGGGAAAACTCTCCCGCTTCTTACCGATTACCAGGTATCAATTCCACCGGGAGGTAAGACTGATGCCCTGGTTGAAACAGTTATTACCTGGAATCTCAACAAAAAGGAATTCAGAACCAGGGGACTTGATGCCGATCAGACCGAGTCGGCAATAATGGCTACGGAAAAAATGCTGAATATTGTTGAAAACAACGAATTAAAAATAGCCGACACACTGTTAGTCAACACTTCACATTAATACTTATTATATACGAAAACCATATGAGTAAATCTTACAATATTGCTGTTATCCCCGGTGATGGAACGGGTCCTGAAGTAGTAAGGGAAGGTAAAAAAGTACTTGATGCAGCCGGTTCAAAATTTGGATTAAAATTCAATTATGAAGAATTTGACTTTGGAGGAGACCGGTATCTCAGGACCGGTGAAATACTCCCTGATTCTGCGGTTGAACAACTGAAAAAGTGTGATTCAATCTTCCTGGGAGCTATAGGTCACCCTGATGTTAAACCCGGAATACTTGAAAAAGGTATACTGTTGAAACTGCGCTTTGAACTGGATCAGTATATTAACCTGCGCCCGGTGAAACTCTACCCTGGTGTTTCAACCCCGCTCAGGGATAAAGGACCGGAACATATTGATTATGTGGTTGTAAGGGAGAATACAGGAGATGTATATACAGGTGTTGGAGGAGTTACTCAAAAAGGCACTCCTCATGAAGTGGCTGTTCAGAATATGATATATAACCGCATGCAGGTTGAACGCTGCCTGCGATACGCCTTTGAATACACAAGGAAAAGGAAGAAGAAAAATACCCTTGCCCTTTGTGGAAAGACAAATGTGCTGACTTATGTATTTGATCTCTGGGAAAGAGCATTCCATGAAATCGGGAAGGCTGATTACCCGGATATAACCCGTGAATATTATCACGTGGATGCTACAGTGATGTGGATGGTTAAGAATCCTGAATGGTTTGATGTTATAGTTACCGGGAACATGTTCGGTGATATCATTACCGATCTCGGGGCAATAACCCAGGGAGGAATGGGCATTGCTGCAGGAGGAAATATAAACCCTGAAGGAGTTTCGATGTTCGAGCCTATTGGCGGCTCTGCCCCTAAATATACAGGCAAAAATATCATCAATCCGCTTGCTTCAATATCGTGCGGTGCAATGATGCTCGATCACCTTGGCGAGGAGAAGGCTGCTGTGGCAATAGAACAGGCCATTATGGATGTAACAGCAAATAAAATCAAAGATCTCGGTGCCGGCCGAATGGGTTATTCTACTTCGGAGGTCGGTGATATAGTGGCTGAAAGAGTATAGTTTTTTATTTTTCTCTTGTATTTTCTTTCATTTAATATTTTTTTATTATCTTTGCATTTACATTTTTAAGAAATGGCTTTTAAACCAATACATAATCATCACTTTCATACTTGCTCTCAGGCGAGATAATAGTGATATGTGTATTTAAAAATATCAAAGAAACCCGTCTGAGTAAACCAGGCGGGTTTTTTGTTTCTGTCAGGTTTGCTCAGGCTAAATTTAAACATGATGAGTAAACTGAAGATAGCAATTCAAAAAAGCGGACGGCTGAGTGAACAGTCACACAAACTTCTGGAAGAGTGTGGAATAAAATTCCAGAACGGAACAGGTGTGCTTAAGAGTATCGCAAGGAATTTCCCGGTGGAGATACTTTTTCTGAGGGATGATGATATACCCCAGTATGTTGAACAACAGGTTGCCGATATTGGTATTCTGGGGAAGGATATTGTATGCGAAAAGAATAAGGATGTGATGATCCTTGAACAGCTGGGTTTCGCACATTGTCGCCTCAGCCTGGCAGTTCCAAAGGAGGAAAAATACACAGGTCCAGGCTACTTTAACAACAAAAAAGTGGCAACAAGCTATCCATGGCTTCTCAATAAATATTTCACTCAGAACAAAATTTCGGCCGAGATTGAAGAGATCAGCGGTAGTGTGGAGATTGCACCGGGAATAGGTCTGGCTAATGCCGTATGTGATATAGTGAGTTCAGGCAGCACACTGTTAACCAATGGTTTACGCGAAGTAGTGACCATCCTGGAGAGCCAGGCAATAATTATCGGCAATAAAAATATTTCCAGTGATAAAAAGGATATCCTTGGAAAACTGCTCTTCAGAATCAGATCTGTCAAAAATGCCAGGGAGAATAAATATATACTGCTTAATTCTCCTGAAGATGCAATACCGGATATCTGCAGTATACTACCCGGGATGAAAAGTCCCACCATACTTCCTCTGGCCGAAAAAGGGTGGTGCAGTCTTCATTCTGTTGTCAGGGAGGATGAATTCTGGGAGAGAATTGACCAGCTTAAATCAGCCGGAGCTGAAGGAATACTTGTTATACCGATCGAAAAGATGATTATGTGATGAAACCCACATGTATTTGCATACACAACCGAGCTTGCGAGCTCAGCGAAGCTAAACACAATA
>CAZHRV010000278.1:0-16115 GCA_964535035.1 uncultured Rikenellaceae bacterium | reverse complement strand
GGTGCAGCGGTCGTATCTGTCAGAAGAACCGGAGCGATGCATGCTTTCGACAGTATCAACCATTTCTTCCTGATAAATGAAATGATAATACCCGGATCATCCTACTGGAATATAGGTATCGCCAGGGAAAAAGGAGAAGTGGCTGATGATGAGGAGGGAATGAAGACAATGAGGGTGCTGGGTGAGAACATGGCGTGGCTGCTGAAACGGCTCAATCCACATGTATAAAAAAACGCCCGTTGATCTATCCGCGGGCGGTTTTTTATGACAGTTCAGCACTAATAGTTTTCGCGTTCCACATAGTGTGTATGCAGAAGTTCGTGTGAAACATGACTGTTTGGTTGGCCAAGGAATTCCTTATAGATAGTTATTATCTCAGGGTTCTCATGTGATTTACGGAATTGCATATGTTCATCCTCGGCATAGATAGCTTTCATACGTTTTATCCTGATTTCCAGACTTGTAGGAATAGGTTGTCCTCCGCCTCCGAGACATCCGCCCGGACATGCCATGATCTCAACAAAGTGGTAGGGCGATTTCCCTTTTCTCACCTGTTTCAATATTTTGTTGGCATTTGCAAGTCCGTGAGCGATCGCCACTTTAAGGGTAACTCCCTCAAGGAATTTCCATTCCTCTTTACAGCCTTCTATCTTTATCGCTGCTTCTTTTACTCCATCCATACCCCGGACAGGTGTAATATTAAGATTTTTAAATGGTACTTCCCGTCCTGTAACTATCTCATAGGCAGTTCGTAAGGCTGCCTCCATAACACCGCCTGTAGCACCGAAAATTATGGCTGCGCCTGTTGATTCACCCATTATTGAGTCATGATGTGTCGGCTCAAGGTTCCTGAAATCGATACCTGCCTGCTTGATCATCACCGCCAGCTCGCGGGTAGTCAGCACATAATCAACATCCTTGTACCCGCTTGCTCTCATTTCCGGTCTGTCTGCTTCATATTTCTTTGCTGTACACGGCATAACCGATACCGATACTATTTTAGCAGGATCAATCCTCTTTTTCTGAGCATAATATGTCTTGGCAAGCGCTCCGAACATCTGCTGCGGGGATTTGCATGTAGACACATTAGGCAGGAACTCAGGATATTTGTGTTCAATGAATTTTATCCATCCTGGTGAGCACGAGGTAAACATCGGAAAAGATATTTTCTTATCGCCGTCAACAAGTGCTTTCTTCAGCCGTGTAAGCAACTCTGTTCCTTCCTCCATAATTGTTAGATCGGCACTGAAGTCGGTATCGAGAACTGAATCAAAACCAAGCTGCCGGAGAGCTGTAACCATTTTCCCGGTTACTCTTTCACCGGGATCATAACCAAGATCCTCACCCAGGGCTACTCTTACTGCCGGGGCGGTTTGTACAACAACATGATTATCAGATTCATATATAGCATCCCACACCTGGTCAATAGCTGTCTTTTCCACCAGGGCACCGGTTGGACAACGAACAACACACTGGCCGCAATTTGTACAAACCACATGGCTCATCGGCCTGTCGTGGAAGGAAGATATCTTCTGATGCATACCCTTATGAGCAACAGCTATTGCCGAGATATGCTGTAGTTCAGCACAGGTTCTCACGCAGCGCTGACAGCGGATACATTTACTGTCGTCCTTAATAAATGCAGAGGATGATGCGTCAATAGTATAAGGATGATCCTCAACAAGATCATAAAAAATAGTATCTCCGAAAGCAAATTCATTTGCAAGGGCCTGCAGTTCGCATTTCTGGTTTTTGTAACATTTAGTACAGTCGGACCTGTGCTCCGCAAGAAGCAATTCAACAATATGCTTGCGGGCATTCCTCACCTTCAGTGTATTTGTATGTATATCCATCCCTTCAGCTGCCGGCATGGCACATGCGGCTATAAGAGTCCTTGCGCCTGTCTGTTCAACAACACAAACACGGCAGTTACCTGCCACACAAAGGTCGGGATGGTTACACAATGTCGGAATATTGATATTAAGTTTCCGGGCAGCCTGAAGTACTGTTGTTCCAGGCTGAACCATCACTCTCTGGTTATTAATGCTTAAACTTATCATTATTTTTCTGTGTTATTATAAGTTGTTAGTAAATGATCTCTTCCCTGAAGTTCTCAACGATGGTCCGGAATGCATTACCTACTGATTGTCCGAGGCCGCACTTGGAGGCTACCTTCATAGTATCGGCAAGTTTCATCAGCTCATTCAGATATGTTGATTTCACTTCTCTTTTTTTTACCTTCTCCACCCCTTTGAGCAGCTGCTGGCAGCCAACCCGGCATGGAGTACATTGTCCACATGATTCTTCAGCAAAGAAATCGAGATAGTTATGAAGAACATTATACATTGATCGTGAACTGTTGAACAGTTTCATTGATCCTCCGGTCGGAACACCTTCAAAACCTATGACTGTATCTTGAAATTTCTTTCTTGGAACGCAGAAGCCTGAAGCACCTCCAACCTGTACTGCTTTTGTATCACCGTCACCAAATTCATCGACAAACTGCTGTACCGACATTCCGAGCTCAAGTTCAAAGATACCGGGTGTTGGTGTATCACCGGAAACAGAGAACACCTTGGAACCTCTTGAATCCTTGGTTCCCAGTTGGCTGTATGATTCAGGACCATACTTGATTATCATAATTGCCGTAACAAGAGTCTCCACATTGTTTATTGATGTAGGCTTATTAAAAACTCCTGAAGTCGTCGGAAACGGAGGTTTGTTACGAGGTTCACCTCGGCCGCCCTCAATTGATTCAAACAATGCACTTTCTTCACCGCATATATATGCTCCGCTTCCCAAATAGTACCTTATTTTAAAATCGTAGCCGATTCCTTTAATAAGCCTTTGGAATGATTCAAGCTCCTTAAGAAGCTTTGGCAGCAGGTACCTGTACTCTCCACGCAGGTATACAATTCCGTTTTTTGCACCGATAGCTTTTCCTGCTATTGCCATTCCGCCATAAACCTTGTATGCTACTCTGTCGAGTATCTCACGATCCTTGAATGTTCCGGGCTCGCCTTCATCTGCATTACATACAATATACTTTTCCGGTTCTTTCACGGCTGCAGTGTATTTCCATTTCAGTCCTGTAGGGAAACCGGCTCCTCCCCGTCCTTTTAGTCCTGAATCAAGCACCTTCTGGATGATATCGCTATTCTTCATCTTGAAAGCATTTGACAGGATATCCTTGAGATCTACCTTCTCAAAGATCAGGTCTACCTTATTTAGTCCTCTGTTTTCCATTTCGTCAGGGAATTATTTTTTTTGCATGTAACCTTTAATAATATCAACTACTTTTTCCGGAGTAAGCTCAGTATATGGCATTTCATTGATAAGTATTGCCGGCGCTTTATGGCACCATCCGATACAGTTGGTTTCAACCAGACTGAACTGCTTATCGGAAGTGGTCTCTCCAACTTTTATCTTAAGCATATCCTCGAGTGTCTGGATTATTTCATCCTTGCCTTTCATTGAGCATGTTATTGTCTTACAGACTCTTATCACATATTTACCTCTGACTTTAGTATCGAGGAAAGTATAAAATGAAGCTGTTCCGTAAACCTCAGCTGCCGAAATATCAAGCTCTTTGGCAACCTCTACCATAGCTTCATCCGTAAGGTAATTGTGTCGTTCAACTATACCCTGCAGTATAGGCATGAGACTCTCTCTGGCACGGCCATACTTGTCGGAAAGCTCCTTGACAAGATCTCCTACTTGGTACATTTCTATCTGATTTTTAAGTAATTAATATGATTTAATCTTATAACTATAGGCCCTGTAAAAAGCGATGCTAAATTAGCAAGATTACAATTTAAAAAAAACTTACAAATGTCATGGTTCTTAATTTAGAATGAGAATAAACAAGATCATTTGCATAATTCCGATATTTTCATTATCTTGTTAGAATACCCCTGGCCTTCTTCCATATACATTGAAACAGGTGAATTTATGATCAGGATCCGTAAAATAAGTAATCCGTTCCTCGAATCAAACAAGGGAGCAATAGAGAATGTAAAAAAGATAATGTCGGAGCAATTCTCGGCGATCCCTGATGAAAAGATAGACCAGCTGAATGAACAGCTAGTAAATCCTCTGAAATTCAGGTATCAGTCAATTCTTCTTTTAGCAGAAAATATTCATGAGACAATACTTGGATTTGCCTTAATAAAGTATATGTCGGATCTTAAGTTTTGTTACCTCGATTTCATTGCTGCCTCACCCGGAAAAACTTCAGGCGGACTTGGAGGAGCACTTTACCAGAGAGTTAGGGAGGAAGCAAAGGCATTGGGTTCAGCGGGTCTTGTTTATGAATGTCTCCCGGATGACCCGGCATTATGCAGAAATAAGAATCTCCTGGAACAGAATGAAAAAAGACTTGCATTTTATGAACGTTTCGGAGCAAGACCCATTATCAACACTTTATATGAGACTCCCGTAAAACCAGATGACGACTGCCCTCCCTATCTTGTATTCGACGGTCTCGGAATTACAGATTCATTATCCAGGTCACAATTCTGCAAAATAGTGAGAGCTGTTTTAGAAAGGATATACAGCGATTACTGCTCTGAAGAGTATATAAGTAAAGTGGTTGCAAGTATTAATGACAATCCTGTAAATTTGAGACCCTTTAAATACCATAAGATACAGAAAAACAAAGCACCTAAGAAAGATATCTCCGGTGAGGAAAAGATATTGCTGGTGGTAAATGATAAGCATTCAATACATAATATACATCAAAGAGGATATGTTGAAGCACCCGTAAGGATTCCCGCAATAAGGAACGATATTGAGCAAACAGGGCTTTTCCGGACTATAAAATCACTTGAATTCCCTGAAAAGTATATACTTCAGGTGCATAACAAGGAGTATGTTAAATATTTCAAAAAAGTATGCAGTAGCCTGCCCTCAGGTAAATCAGTATATCCCTATGTCTTCCCGATAAGAAACAGTGCTCGCCCTCCGATAGAATTGTCAGTAAGAGCCGGTTATTACTGTATAGACACGTTCACTCCTCTAAACTTAAATGCTTATCTTGCTGCTCGTGAAGGAGTTAACTGTACACTTACTGGAGCCAGCAGAATTTTAACAGATGCTGAAGCAGCCTATATTCTGACCCGGCCTCCTGGTCATCATGCAGAAAAAAATGTATTCGGGGGGTTTTGCTATTTTAACAATAATGCGATAGCTGCCAACTACCTGTCACGATACGGTAAGGTGGCAATACTGGATATTGATTATCATCATGGCAACGGTCAGCAGCAGATCTTTTATTCAAGAGATGATGTGCTGACTGTATCGATACATGGCCATCCCTCCTTTGCATATCCTTATTTCTCAGGATTCAGCGAAGAGAAAGGTGAGGAAAAGGGACTCGGATATAATTTAAACTACCCGCTTGATGAGGTTTTGGATGGCGAAGGATACAGGAAAACCTTGAAAAAAGCACTTTTAAGAATCAGGAAGTATAAACCCTCGTTTTTAATTGTGGCTCTCGGTTTTGATACTACCAGTAGAGATCCGACAGGTACATGGAGATTGATTTATAAAGATTTGAAAATAAACGGAAGGATGATTGGTGAGCTTAAACTGCCGACTTTGATTGTACAGGAGGGCGGCTACAGAACACAAACCCTGGGATTAAATGCAAAATCTTTCTTTATAGGTTTTGCGGAAGGTCATAAAACAACCGGTTAACACTACTTATCCGTTAATAAAGACCTCTGATCTGATATCCATTTGTACCATTCATCAAGGCCGTCGCCTCTTGTGCATGAGACTTTGAAGAAGGGTACTCCTGATTTGATATTATTCAGATCGTGCATGAAGCTGTCGTAATTAAAATTCGTATAGGGTATAAGATCGATCTTATTCAGGACAACTGCTCCCGCCTCTCTGAACAGCAGCGGGTATTTTGCAGGTTTGTCATCACCCTCGGCAGTGCTGACAAGTGCCAGCTTGAAGGCTTCACCAAGATCAAATCCCGAGGGGCAGATAAGGTTTCCTACATTCTCAATAAACAATATATCGAGGTTATCAAGATCAAATAAATCAAGAACCCTGGAGATGCTGTGGGAATCGAGATGACATCCTCCCTCGGTATTAATAACAACAATGGGAATATTGTATTTCTGAAGCCGCCGGGCATCCCTGTCAGTAGTGACATCACCTTCAATTATACCTATCCTGAATCTGGATGTTAGCGCTTCGCAGGTTCTTTCCAGGAATGTTGTCTTACCGGCACCCGGAGAGCTTATTATGTTCATCATCAATATTTTCTTTGACTTGATCAGGTTCCTCACTTCATCAGCTTTATTCTGATTCCTGTCAAGGATGTTCTTCATGATCTTTATTTCCATTGCTATTCTCCTTCAATACTTTTAATAAACAGTTCCTTTCCCTGAATTATTTCCAGGTCGGTTGATCCGCAGACATTACATGCAAATCGGTTCCCGATAACCTGAAAATCGTTTTTGCATTTTATGCATTTCATTTTCACGGGCAATATTTCAATATCTATTTCAGCGGATTCTGCAACCGAATCTCTTACCGCCTCATTGAAAGCAAACCTGAAGATATCAGGTACTATCTGTATCAGCTGTCCGAAACTGATATTCACCTTCGTTACCCTCGCCAGCTTTTCCCTTTTCGCTGCTTCCAGCACTATTGCTGACAGATCCTCCGCTATTTTTATTTCATGCATACTCTATCTCTTAACAAATTCTCGGAAGCTGAACACCCGATGGCGTGTCAAGTATTCGCCGGCCTCCGGAAGCTGTGTTTAAAATTACCTTTTCCCTATTATCCACAATCACTTCACCTATTATTGCTGAATCCTTACCCAGAGCATCCTGCATGAGCAGGTCAAGCACTTTTGTTTCCGCTCCTTCACTACTGACTATCAATATCTTACCTTCATTTGCCAGGTAGATAGGGTCAAATCCGAGAATCTCGCATACTCCTTTTACAGGTTCATCGACAGGAATTAGTGATTCATTAATATTAATACCTCTTCCGATCATTTCTGCAAGCTCATTCAATACAGTACCCAGACCGCCACGTGTAAGGTCGCGCATGAAACGCACCCCGCTGCAATTGTTTAACACTGCGGCAATCATATGGTTCAATGATGCACAGTCCGAAGAGACCGGAGTTGTGAAGCTTAACTTATTACGAGCACCCAGTACAGCTATGGCATGATTCCCCAGCGAACCATTCAGGATAAGCTTATCACCCGGTTTTATGAGAGTGCCTGTGCTTATATGCTTATTATCATTATCCAGCATACCTGTCCCGGAAGTAGTAATGAACAGCTTATCGCATTTACCCTTCCCAACAACTTTAGTATCGCCGGCGACTATCCTGACTCCTGCTTTTGATGCCTCTTCGGCCATTGAATCCACTATTATCAGAAGATCATTAACAGGAAATCCCTCTTCAATAATAAATGAACATGCAATATATTGAGGTGTTGCTCCTGATACCGCAAGGTCATTCACCGTACCGCAAACGGCAAGCTTGCCGATATTTCCTCCCGGGAAAAAGAGCGGGTCGACAACATAGGCATCTGTAGTAAATACAAGTGTATTGCCTGATCCTTTCAGTATTGCGGAATCGGTTAGTGGTTCAGCCATCCCGAACTTTGCAACAAACACATTCTTAATCAGCTCATGAGTCTGTTTACCGCCGCTGCCATGATTCAGTGAAATATTTTTAATCATCTGTCAACTTTGTATTTATACCAGGTATTACACGATCCCTCAGGTGATACCATGCATGCTCCGACGGGATTTTCAGGAGAACAGGTTTTTGCAAAAAGCGGACATTCACCGGGTTCCTTAAGCCCTCGCAAAATTTCGGGACAAATACATAGTTCATCATCTTCATGGTGGCTGATGGTAACGGGCATAAAGTTCCCGGCACTGAATCTCTCGAAGTCCTTTACAAGAGTAAGTCCGCTTGATTTAATTACACCAAAACCTCTCCAGTATGCATCACATTTTTCAAAAACCTCACTCATATATTGTTGTGCTGTCTGATTTCCACTAACCGTTACTGCCCTGTTATATTGTATTTCAACCTTCGGGCTTTTACTGTTTACCTGTTGTGTTAACATTAGTAGAGACTGCAGCAGATCTGTTGGTTCAAAACCTGTTATTACACAACCGATGCCATATTCTTTGGGCAGAAAGTCGAATATCGAGGAGCCGGTAATGGCTGCAACATGACCCGGGCAGATAAATCCGTCGAGCATGGTTCCCTCCTTTACAATTGCTTCCATTGCAGGAGGCATGATCTTATGGGCACTCAATAAGAAGAAATTACCGACAGCCTCTTTTTCAGCCTGTTTTATTGTAACTGCCGTACCGGGAGCTGTTGTCTCAAATCCTATTCCCAGGAAAATGATCTTTTTTTGAGGATTAAGTTTTGCTGTCTTAAGAGCCTCCAGTCCTGAAAATACAATTCTGATATCCGCACCTGTCTCATTCATTTTCTCAAGAGATGTAACTGATCCCGGAACCCTGATAAGGTCCCCGAAGGTTGTTATTATAACATTATCCATTTGAGAATAGGCGATTGCACTGTCGATAAAATCAGTTCCTGTAACACAGACAGGACAACCGGGACCTGATATAAGCTTTATATTTTGAGGCAGCAAGTCGGGAATACCAAACCGGTGTATTGCTGCAGTATGTCCCCCGCATACCTCCATAAAGGTGTAATCACGGTTCACTGATTCAGTTATCCTGCCTGCCAGTTTCATAATCAATTCCCTGTCCCGGTATTCGTCAATGTACTTCATGATCATTTATTCAGGGCATCATCCATCTCACGAAGAATCTTTAGAGTTTCAGCCGCCTCCTGCTCGCTTATCTTCTGAATTGCAAATCCGGCATGCAGAAGAATATAATCTCCGATCTTTGGATCTGTAATCATATGCAGCCCTGCTTTAAAAAGGCTCCCCCCAACAGACACTTCTGCCATGCTGCCATCAATTGATACTATTTTCGCAGGAATACTTAAACACATTATCTTATTGTTTTTGAAGCAATTACTAACTGGCCAAGCGATATGCCTCCATCATTTGCCGGAACAAGATGATTTGTAAAAACCTTAAACCTGTTGTGTTTTAAAAGGTGTAAAGATTTCTCCAGAAGGTACTTATTCTGAAAAACTCCGCCGGAAAGAATAATCTTGTTTATTGATGTTTCCTTTCTTATCTGCATGGAAACCTCAAGAATAACCCTGGAAATGGTATTATGGAATTTTGCAGATATTATCGAAGCTGTCTGGCGGTTCAGATCGTCAATAATCGCCTGTAATGTAGTTGAAAAATCAATTGTCTTATTTGCCCGGAACGGATAGAATTCATCCGTTTCATCATTTATTGCTGACTCGAGCCGCATCGGGGCTTCAGAATCGAACCTGGCCGTTATACAAAGCCCAAGGATTGCTGATACTGCATCAAATATACGGCCGGCTCCTGAAGAGAGCGGCGTATTGATTTTTTTATCAAGAGCCTCTCTTACCATTTTCAGCTTCCCCTTTTCAACCATTCTGAAGAGCGGAAGGGAATCATAATCAAAATCATTTCCAAAATATTTATAAAGATAAGAGAATGCCATCCTCCACGGTTCTTCAATGGCTTTGTCGCCGCCGGGCAAAGGTGCATAATCAAAATTTGCATATCTTTTAAAATCCTTCAGACCAGTGATCAGGAACTCTCCTCCCCAAATGTTTCCGTCTGTGCCGTAACCAGTCCCGTCGAGGCTCACTCCTATTACCTCCTCATCAATCCCGTTTTCAGCCATACATGATACAATATGGGCATGATGATGCTGCACCCTGACCAGTGGTATGTTCAGATCTTTTTTAAGAGCTTCAGCATATCTTGCAGATAAATAATCAGGATGAAGATCACATGCAATGCATTCAGGTTTAAACCTGAAGAGCTTTGAAAACCTGTCAACAGATTCAAGCAAAAAATCATATGTCGGTTTATTTTTGAGATCGCCGATATATTGGCTCATCACAGCCTGATTTTCCTTGCCGATACAAAAGGTGTTTTTCTGTTCTGCTCCCAGTGCAAGGATACCTTCAACGTTGAATTTAAGATCAACCGGCCGTGGTACAAATCCTCTCGAGCGACGTATCAGTGAAACTTTTCTGTCGATGAACCTGATTACTGAATCATCTGCCCTGTTAAGTATCTGGCGGTTATAACTTACCAGCGAATCAGCTATAAGCATCAGTTGTTTTTCCGCCTCCTTATCGCTGGTTATAATTGGCTCATCGGAAATATTCCCGCTGGTAAGAACTATAGCAGGAGTCTTAAGGACTTTGAACAGCATATAATGTACAGGCATGTAAGGCAGCATTGCACCTATTGTTTTCAACCCGTCGCTTACAGCTGCCGCCAATTCTTTTTTCTGTTTCAGGATCAATATCGGTCTGCGCCATGATGTGAGCTCCTTTTTCTCGGCATCATCAATAAAACAGTATTCTCCGGCTGAGAGGAGGTCTCTAAACATCACGGCAAAGGGTTTTGCATCATGATGTTTTTTATTTCTCAGCTCACTTACGGCATGGTTATTCAAACCGTCACACATGAGGTTGTAACCTCCGAGACCTTTTATGGCAACTGTTCTGCCTGAGGCTACCTGGCTTGATATCTCAGTGAGAATCTCGTCAATCCTGCTGAGCCTTTTACCACGGTCGGAATATTTATATACAGGTCCGCATGAATTACACGCAATCGGCTGGGCATGAAAGCGCCGATCATGAATGTCTTCATATTCCGATTTACAATTCGTGCACATCCTGAAGCTTTTCATGGTTGTCCCGGGACGATCATATGGCAATCGCTCAATTATTGTGAATCTGGGGCCACAGTTGGTACAGTTTATGAAAGGATAATCAATCCTGGCAGGATCTTTTTCCATATCTTCAAGACATTCGTCACAAACAGCAATATCAGGGCTTACTTCAGTAATCTGATTATCAAGAGCTTTGCTTGCTGTAATTCTGAAGCAGTCATACCCATTGATCATTACCTGATTAATCTCTATTGATTTTATCTGTGAAGCAGGGGGAGCCAGCTGAAGTATGTCATTACTGAACCTGTCAATTGATTTAGGGTCACCCTCTACAGTAATCGTGACTCCGTCGGATCTATTATCCACCTCTCCGAACAGTCCATATTTTGCAGCCATTCTGTATATAAAGGGTCGAAATCCAACCCCCTGAACCAGACCTTTGATCAGTATTTCATATCCTTGTATAATAACTCAAGGTTTTTAAGTCTGTTTAATTTAAGTCGTTTATAAACATAATATATCACACTTTCAAGCTCATCACTTATAATATAACCACCTCGTTTTCTCCCTTTGATATTGAATTCCGAAAAATCTCTTCGTACCTGATCAGGTGTCACACCCGCTTCGTCTGCAAGAGTGTATGAAAATACTTTTCCCACCCCTTTCATACTCATACGTTGCAAACAGGAACGGTAAATAAATATTCTTTTCAGACTGTTTTTTCTGGTGCTTTTTCTGGTGTTTTTTGTGAATTGTTTCACAATAAATGAGCGTTATTTGTTTTTTATTGCAAGTTAGTTAAAACTTCTATAAAAATAAATATTGCGCTATATTATTGACATATTGATACTTATAAAATATATGATTTTTATCATGTTAAAAACAGGCTGGGAGCTATTGATTTTTCAAGAAGTAGATTATACTTTTATCTGTGAATCTTCTCACATAAATGCAATATAAAAGCATAGAAAAGAAAGAGTGGGACAAAGCTCTGGAAAGACTGCTATCGTCCCATACCATTTATGCAAATGTTAGTAATGATTTTGGTCAGGATTATGAATTGATCGAACAGACTGACATACCAAGGATAACCTATAACAAACCCAAACCTGCCACATCACTCAAAAACATTTTCCTTCCTGTAAAGGAGAATGTAACCACTGATAAAGCCGGCAGTAAATCCCGGATCATTATCGGTGCCCCTAATTGTGATATTGAAGGATTGTCAATTCTTGACGAGATTTATCTTGATAAAGATTTCACTGACACTTTCTATAAAAAAAAGAGAGAAAACACCCTGTTGATATCTTCTGATTGCTTTGGAATCCAGGAACATTGTCATTGCCTTTCGTATAACATAAAGCCATATTCAGTGAGCAAAGGTGATCTGGCTATTATTAATTTGAACGGAAAGATAATCTTCAGGGTAATAACCGAGAAAGGAGAAGATTTCCTTGAAGCGATCCCGGAGGCCGTGGCATGTAACGACAACAGTATTCACGATGCAATAGAAAAAGAACAACATTCGACTGAAGCTTTACTTACCGAAGCAAATAAAGGTTTGCCCGATTATGAAAAAACAGGCAAAATTGTTGCAGGGGCTAACAAGGATATATGGGAAAAATACTCCGCACAGTGTGTTTCATGCGGAGCCTGTGCAGCTATTTGTCCAACCTGCACATGTTTTCTCCTTATCGACAAGCCTGGATTTGAAAAGGTAAAACAGCTTGATGCCTGCCAGTACCCTGGCTTTGAAAGAGTAGCCGGCGGTGAAGATGCTCTTTTTGAGCTTCATAACCGTTTCAGGAACAGGTATATGTGTAAGTACGTGTGGAAACCGGAGAAATTCAACTCTATTGCATGCACAGGTTGCGGCAGATGTATAGAAGCCTGTATCGGGAAGATAAATAAAAATGAACTTTTCATGGAACTCTCATGATAAAATGAATGGGACACAATAATAATATATATAAACCCCTGAGAGCCAAACTCACTGAAGTTATTAACGAATCGCCGCTGATAAAGACATTTGTTCTTATCCCTGAAGAGGAGTTTTCTTTTAAAACAGGTCAGTTCATAGAATTATCTCTTGACGGTATCGGCGAAGCTCCCTTCACTCCTTCCTCCTCCCCTCTCATCACTGACAGGCTTGAGGTAACAGTAATGAAGACCGGTTATGTTACCGAAATTATGCACAACCTTGAACCGGGGGCATTTATGGGAATAAGGGGACCATATGGAAGGGGTTATCCGGTCGAAAAATTTTTCGGCAAAGAGGTGCTTATCCTGGGTGGAGGTTGCGGGCTGGCTCCAATAAGGTCACTGCTATATGCGCTGGAACATATAAGCGATAACCTTAAAAAAGTGACACTATGCTACGGGTCTAAAACCCCGTCTGATTGTATATATAAACCGCTCTTCAACAGGCTTAACAGCATAAAAAAGTTTGAAGCTTACCGTACTGTTGATCAGCCGGACGAGGAATGGAATGAATCTGTAGGTGTGGCAACAAAATTGCTCGATAAGGTAACCGTAGACATAAAGAATTCTGTAGTAGTGATTTGTGGCCCCCCTATAATGATGAAGTTCGGGACAATAAGAATACTTGAAATGGGATATGCTGATGAACAGATCTACCTTTCAATGGAAAAAAACATGTCGTGCGGTCTCGGTAAATGCGGGCACTGCATGATGGGCGAGTACTTTGTCTGTAAGGATGGACCGGTATTTACTTACAGCGAATTGAAGAATACACCGGATATCTGGAAATGAAATAGATATTTTGGTAATTTGATTTATTAATCAACGAGGGAATAAACGATGGAAATTTCTATTGATGATCTTAAAAATATAAGGTTTTTTGACAGCTACACTGATAAGCAGCTGCAAACAATCATATCGGTCAGCTCAGTGCAGGAATATAAAGTAAAAGAGATACTTTTTGAACAATATGATGAACTTAATTTTATTTCTGTTCTTCTTAAAGGAACTCTTTCACTTGGCATAAGTCTGCCATCGGAAAAAAGAATACATCTCGGAACCGTTGAGGAGGGCCAGCTCTTTTCATGGTCGGCTATCTTCAAACCTCGCATTTCAACAGCATGGGTAATGGCAGTTACACCTGCAAAGGTTATGGTCATGGATTCAGCTAAGCTTAACGAAGAATTTGTTAAAGACTGTAATTTTGGTTTTAAAACTATGTCAAAAATCGCTCAAACATTATCTCAAAGACTAAGCGACACGAGATACCAGCTCATGAACCAGCTAATGTTATAAGAATAATCACTGGGTAACTTAATATTTTGTTTACTGCAGAATCATGGGACAGAAGATATTGATAGATATGATAAAACTGAGGGCTGTAATGGTTAAAGATTCAGACATTGTACTCCCCGAAGCACTATTCTATCAATCAGTAAATTCAAACGGGCTGAAGACTATCCGTGAACTTGCAATATTCAGGTTTACATGCAGGAAATGTGAAGATGCACCCTGTATAGCTGTTTGCCCGGCAGATGCTCTCGAAAAGGATGAGGAAGGAGTGATAAACCGTCATACCAACCTTTGCGTATCCTGTAAATCGTGTGTTGCAATCTGCCCTTTCGGAACCATGATGACTGACTTCTTTAAACATCACAGGAACAAAGACATGTTTTATGATCTTACGGATGAGAACGAATTAAGAAAGTTTATTGAAGCATGTCCTCCGGGAACAATTACCCTTACGGATGAGGATGAATCACCTGAAAAAAACATCTACAGGCTGAACGACAGAGTGCTAGTAAAAGAATATTTGTATATCACTGAAAACATGTAATATGGCAGTATACCTGTTTTATTTCTTTGTCTTCCCCGGACTGCTTTTCGTAGCAATAGCCGGCGCTTTCCTCTCATGGTTCGACAGGAAAATTACTGCCAGGGTGCAGTTCCGTAAAGGCCCGCCCCTTTTACAACCCTTTTACGATTTTTTTAAATTACTGCTGGTAAAGGAGACTATCCTTCCAAAAAATGGTTCTCCCCTTTTGTTCCTTCTTGCACCTGTTTTCGCTGTCTTCGGGGCTGTGATGGCCGGAGTCTTTATTCTCCTGCCCCTGTTTAATATCACTACCGGATTCAAAGGCGATCTCATGGTAATTTTCTACCTGCTTACAATACCTTCATTTTCATACATCATTGGCTCTCTGGCTTCGGGCAATCCTCTTGCTGCCGTCGGAGGCTCAAGAGAGATGAAACTGATCCTCAGCTATGAGCTCACCTTTCTTCTTGTCATAGCCGGTATTATTATGAAATGCGGACAACAATTTGATCTTTACACTATTATACAAACCCAACAGGCTGGTTCACCATTCATCGGAAGTATCTCGGGGGTACTATTATTTATTGCAGGAATATTCTGTATCCAGGCAAAACTGGCACTCGTCCCGTTTGACATGCCGGAAGCTGAGGCGGAAATTACCGAAGGTATCTTTATTGAATATTCCGGATCAGCATATGCATTGATCAAGCTTGCAAAGTACATTATGTTCTTCATTCTACCAGCTTTTATGATTGCGTTGCTGATGAACGGATTCAGGCTGGAAGGAATAAATATTCTATGGGCAGTGCTTAAAGTGATCCTGATGGTGCTTATTATTACTCTGATAAGGAACACTAATCCCAGGATTAAGATAAAGCAGGCTATCAGCTTCTTCATGATCTGGATGAACTTGCTTGCTGTTATTGCATTGGTATTGATTGCGTTTGGTTATTAATTATATTAATTGTGGGTTTTAAAAATTATTGCTTCAAAAAATCTCTCTGGGTCTTCCACTTTGGCGGAGCATCCTGTAACAACTGTGACATTGAGATACTTGACTGTCTTACACCAAGACACGATCTGGAACGGTTCGGGATACTTCTTGTTGGAAGCATACGTCATGCAGATGTGCTGCTGGTTAACGGATCCATAAATAAACGGGATAAAGAGAGACTTCTGGAGATATACCACCAGGCCCCCAGACCCATACTGGTTGTGGCCATAGGGGCATGTGGTTGCACGGGAGGGATCTTTGCGGAGGGCATCCCTTTTGCAGGTCCGGTAGATAAAATAATACCTGTTGACGCATATATCCCGGGCTGTCCGCCAAAACCTGAAGCAATAATTGCAGGAATTGTGAAGCTGGTTAATAAATAAAAGGTACTGGGTACTGGGTACTGGGTACTGGGTACTGGGTACTGGGTACTGGGTACTGGGTACTGGGTACTGGGTACTGGGTACTGGGTACTGGGTACTGGGTACTGGGTACTGGGTAATGGGTA
>CAZHRV010000277.1:0-13388 GCA_964535035.1 uncultured Rikenellaceae bacterium | reverse complement strand
TGGCAGTGAGCGATGTAATGGTTATAAAGATGCGCTGATTAACAACAAAATTCCAGTTCGGGAAGAATGGATTATCGAAGGCGGATATGAGATTGACGATGGTATCAGGGCGTTTGAAAAATTATGGGCGACCGGGAAATTGCCTGAAATCATACTGGCAGTAAATGACCGTGTTGCCTCGGGTGCATACAAAGCAATAAGAAAGACAGGATTGAGAATTCCTGATGATATTGGCATTTTAGGTTATGGCTTCAGCGATACAGCCCACTTGTTCAGTCCAACTCTATCAATTATCAACCAGGATCCGAGAAAGATGGGTAGAATAGCTGCTAATTTATTGATTGACGAAATTCAGGGCATTTCACAGAATTCACATACCGAGATACTCATTGAAGTAGATTTTCAATGGAATACCTCGATTTTAAAACGATAATCAATCCTTCATTGGAAATGATTATAATTTTAAAAAAACAATCCTGCAATCAGAAAGGAATATTAATCCTGATCTGACACTGAATTACGTATATTGATAACCTTAATTGAACCAGGGGTTGTGTAAACATAAAACTACACAGCCCTTTATTTATTCAATAACTTTTAGCGGCCCGTGAAGGCAGGTTTAAATATTGAATAGGAATAAAAGGTTGCTCGCTGAATATGGAAAACATCTGAAAAATATCAGAGTGTTAGATGTTTACATCTAAAATTAAATCAGTATTTTTTTTTTGCTAATCTATTGCATATTAAAAAAAATAGTTTAATTTTACACGTGAAAGTTACCGCGTAGGTACCCGGTTAAGTTATTTTCGGTTTGCGGTACAAATGAAGAGCTAACAATCTAACATCATTAACAAAAAATGAATTACCGGCAATGAAAAAAGAGTTAGCAATAGGATCAGAGGGGTATCGCCGCACATCTTATGTTAAATTTTTATTCTAAAAGGTGATATCAGATAGATAGGGCTGCGGATAAGAAATCATTTAATCCAAATTATAAATACTATCCTATTCTATTAATTAAAACAAACGTAAAACTATGAAAAACAGATGTAAATGGATTATTAGTTTCCAAAAGGGGAAACTAAGGCTATTATTACTGCTACAACTTACTGTAATTCTTAGCTTTATTACGCCCTTAAGAACATTAGCCGGTGATAACTTCCCGGATGTAACCGGACAAAATAATGTTCAGCAATTGAGAATTACCGGTACAGTAACTGATGACGCGACCAATGAATCCCTTCCGGGGGTGAATGTTCGGGTCGAAGGAACGACTATTGGAACTATGACAGACATAAATGGACAATATACAATTGAAGTCCCCAATGCGGAGGCAACTTTAGTATATTCATTTATCGGGTACCTGACACAAAATATTCAGGTAGCCGGACAGACTGTCATTGATGTAAAACTGGTTCCCGCCATTGAGACACTTGAGGAAGTTGTTGTAGTTGGTTATGGTACTCAAAGAAAGGAAACGCTGACGGGTTCGATATCAAAAGTCGTAGGTGCGGATATTGTTAAAAGCCCTTCGGTAAACGTTTCAAGTTCTCTGACGGGTAAGCTTTCAGGCTTGGTCGTTAACCAGCGTTCCGGAACACCCGGGAATGAGGATCTCGACATATTGATCCGCGGATCCGGTACGTTTAACGATAATGATCCTCTCATCGTCATTGACGGCGTGCCACGTGATAATCTGCAAAGGCTCAATCCGGAAGATATTGAAAGTATAACGGTACTGAAAGATGCTTCGGCAGCCATCTATGGTGCGCGTGCGGCCAACGGGGTAATCCTGGTTACCACGAAACAGGGATCTAAAGGCAAGGCCATGTTTGATTTGACTTACAATTATGCCCTTACTAAGCCTAATATGATCCCGGAGATGATGGATGCAGTCCTTTTTGCAGAAGTATACAATGAAGCTGAGTGGTACCGGCAGGGCCGACCGGCCATGAGTACTTTCGTACCGTTCTTTTCGGATGAGGCCATTCAGAAATACCGTGACGGCTCCGACCCCATTTTATACCCGAATACTGACTGGGTGGCTGCGACGCATAAGAAACATGCAGTTCAGCAAAATCTCAGAATGCAGGCAAGCGGGGGATCAGAAAATGTCAGGTACCTGCTTTCCTTTGGATTGTCAGATCAGGGTGGCAATTATATAAATAAACCCGACAGCTACAAGCAGTATAATATGAGGGCCAGGGTTGACGCCGACTTAACGGAGAATTTGACCGTTGGTGCGAACATCAGTGCTATTATCAATGACAGAAATTATTCAGAAGGTACTGACTTTGTTACCATATTACAGTCAAACCCAACGCAGGTAGCAATCTATCCCAATGGATTGATTGCACCGGGCCGATTCCGTAACAGTTCACTCCTGTCAAATAGGCGTGGATATAGTAAAACCCAGGATTATCCGTTATATACGACGTTTACGGCCAGTTATAAGGTACCATTCCTTAAGAGCCTGAAACTGGATGCTTCCTACAATTACGACCTGAGAAACCAGTTCCAAAAGGTTTTCCAAAAACCGTACGAGTATCATGAGTACAACGTGGTAACCGGGGAATATGACCGCCACATGACTATTTCCCCAATCTCGGTAAGTGATACCTATAGTAAGTGGATAACGTCCCTTTTCAATTTCAGGATCTCCTACAATACGACGATCAGTGAAGATCATAATATTGCTGCCATGGTGGGTACTGAGCAGCAGAAGGAGACTTATAGTTATGCAAATGCCTTTCGGCAGAATTTTGTCAGCCCGGCCATTCCCCAGATCAATGCGGGAAGTACAGATCCGGCAGATTTGAGTAACGGCGGCGGTGCTTCGGAGAGTGCCTACAATAACTTTTTTGGCCGTCTGAATTATGATTTCAAATCCAAGTACCTGCTTGAATTTGTGTTCCGTTATGATGGTTCGCAGATTTTCCCGGAGGGGAATAGATATGGGTTCTTCCCTGCAGTTTCTGCGGGATGGAGACTCTCGGAAGAAAATTTCATCAAGAACGGTCTGCCGTTCGTAAGCGAGCTGAAACTCAGAGGGTCCTATGGCGAATTGGGTAATGACCGTGTGGATCCATACCAATATATGCAGGCTTTCCAATTTGGCCACAATTACGTTTTTGGCACCAGTGATGCCCCGGGCATTTATTCCAGTACGTTGCCCAATCCGGATATTACCTGGGAGGTTAGCAAGAAGCTGGACTTCGGACTGGAGGCTTCTTTGTGGAACAGGTTGCTTGGTGCAGAACTTACGATATTCAATGAAAAACGATCAAATATCCTGCTCCAGCGCAATCTTTCGGTAGCCAAGGTACTCGGTTTCCCCTCATTGCCCGACCAAAATATCGGGGAGGTTGATAATCGCGGATTTGAATTGATATTGAGTCATCAAAACACCTTTAGTGATCTGGTTTATTCAGTTTACGCAAATGTCTCGTACGCACACAGCGAGATCATTTTTATGGACGAAACGCCACCGGCCGAAACCTATATGGCACAAACAGGGCATCCACTAGGGTCGGGTCTTTATTACCAGTCTGACGGGATTTTCAACACCCAGGAAGAGCTTAACAGTTACCCGTACAGTACCGGTACCCAGGTAGGGGATATCAAGATTGTTGACAAGAATGACGACGGTGTAATAAACGGAGATGACCGGTACATGAGTAAAAATTCTCCAATTCCCGAATATGTCTTTGGTCTGACCACAAATCTCCAATACAAAGGATTTGACCTGACCTTGTTTTTCGAGGGACAAACCAAAGCTTATTCCTATGAGGGTATATTTGAAGAGATTGGTGAACAGGATCTTGACAATAATTGTGTTTTCCGGGCTGAGAACCGCTGGACCGTGGACAACCAGGAGGGAGCTACCATGCCCCGGGCGGATAGTTATGAACCTGGAACTACGGACTTCTTCCTGTACGATGCGACCTTTTTCAGGCTTAAAAGCGCTGAATTGGGCTACAGCCTGGGTAACAATCTATCCAAAAAAATAGGTCTTAATGACGTCCGCATATTTGTAAGTGGCACCAACTTATTGACCTGGGCGAAAGAAATTACGTGGAGAGATCCGGAAATTGGGGGCAGGTTTGATGTGTATCCGCCCCTGCGGATTGTTAATTTTGGTGTTAATGTCAAATTTTAAAATGCTTGAATATGAAAACTTTAAAAAGAATAATACCTATATTACTCATACTGTTCTTTTTTTCTTGCCAGCAAGATATTCTGGATATTTCACCACAGGATCGGATTGCTGAAAGTGCCGTATGGACCGACGTAAACCTAATACATGCGTATCATACTGAACTCTACAACGCTATACCTCATGGTTTTTACATCCACATGTTATCAAAATTTACGGATGAAGCTTATAACAGCACGCCATGTTGCTGCGCCAACGATTTTAAACTAAACACCTACTCACCTGATAACATTGCCGGTTATGGTGGCACAGGTGATAACTGGTGTAGTAATTTCCTTTATTACTGGGACTTGGGGTACTATTATCTTCGCAAGATCAATGTTTTTCTGGAAAAGATGCAGGAAACAGATGTTGTATTGGAAGATAAAGACCAGATGGTTGCAGAAGCCAAGTTTCTGAGGGCGTACATCTATTTCTTACTCATCGAAAGGTTCGGTGGCGTCCCCATTGTCGATCAGGTTTATGAACTCGGTGATGAAGCGCAATTAACGCGGAATACATTTGATGAATGTGTGGCATTCATTGAACAAGATATTAGCGACGCCATACCAGACCTGCCGGATCGGTATCTATCGACTGATGCAGATTACGGAAGGGCTACAGCGGATGCGTGCCGGGCTCTGCTCTCCCGGATGTACCTGTATGCCGCTTCGCCTCTGTTCAACCCATCCAACGATCTGACAAAATGGCAAAAGGCCGCTGATGCCGCCGAAGACCTGTTAGGACAAGGCTACTCGCTGTATCCCGACTACCAGGCACTTTTTGAAATGTCACATGGAGATGCCCAGGACGAAGTGATTTTTTCCAAGGGTTTTACCTCCTCCACCTATCACAGTGCACCCTCGCATAATTTTAACCGTCGTTATGAGGGCTACGGCGGATGGTGGGGTAGTAACGGGCCTTCCCAGAACCTGGTAGATGATTACGACATGATCACTGGAGAACCACCATTCCTGGAGAATGGAACGATTAATCCTGCCTCAGGCTATGATCCACAACACCCTTATGAGAACCGTGATCCCCGGTTCGATGCGACCATTCTTCATGACGATGTCTGGTTCCGGGGAGATCATTTTGAGATGTGGATCGCAGAAGATGGTTCATCATGGGGGTATGATTCATATAAGAATACGGGTGACAATCCCCGGACCAACACTGTGCTCAAAAAGTTCATGCCTTCAGATGGTCCCTTTAACTGGCAAGTGCATTTCACAATCCAATGGCCGTATTTCCGATTGGCTGAGATATACCTGAACTATGCGGAAGCGAAGTTTGAGCTGGGAGATGAAGCAACGGCGAGAGAATATGTAAATAAAGTAAGAAGCAGAGCGAGCGTGAACATGCCCGACATTCCTGCAACGGTTACCGGGGAAGACCTGAGAAGAAGGATTTATAACGAACGGAGGATTGAACTGGCATTTGAAGACCACCGGTTTTTTGACGTCAGGCGATGGAAAATAGCCGTTCAGGTTGAGAATACTAAGATCAGATGCTTAGATATTTACAAGGATCTGACAACCGGCGTAAAAAGGTATGAAAATGTAGTGTTGCTGGACAAATCGGGAACATTTCAAGAATATATGAGCCTTCTTCCCATTGCAGAGGATGAGCTTCGAAACATGCCTAGTTTGACGCAAACACCTGGATGGTAGCTAATATCCAGCAATTTCGTCAAGCTTAAACTTATTGCTGAGAAGAAATAAAGTTATCTGGCCAAGACCTGGTTATGAGCCTGAAACGGAAGGCAAGAACCGGGCTGGCCAGTTTAAAATGTGGAAAAGATATTCTTCTATGTAGTAACAGGACCGATTCGCTCAGCCGGTTCAATTATAGCAAGACCTTTCAGGTGACAATTCCGTAATATTAGGTTGGGTTAGGTTGGTTTTAAGGAGGCTTGTTATCCTGCCAGAAAATTCTCTGGCAGGATACTGCTTCTTAGTACTAATATCAGCAGTTAAAAGAACACAATATTAAATAGTTATACATAACTTTAAATCAAGAACCAAAACCTATACTTTATGAAAAAAACTACAACCTTAATAAACACTCTGTTTGTTGTGTTAATAGCAATTGTAATCCTGCTGGCATCTTGCTCAGTATCCACTCAAAAACCTCCGGAGGCAAAAAATATGGTCCTCTGGTATAATAAACCTGCCGAAAATGTTTGGCTTGATGGTCTGTTTATCGGGAATGGATATATGGGCGCCAATGTCTTTGGAAGAGTAGAAAATGAGAGGATAGCTTTAAATGAATCCACTTTCTGGTCGGGAAGACCTCATGATTATAATGATCCTGACGCATACAATCATTTCGAAAAGATAAAGGAACTTGTCTTTGCAGATAAATTCAAGGAGGCAGAGGAAATGGTAAATGAGCACTTCTACGGAATACCTGTGGCACAACAAGCCTATCAGCCTCTTGGAGATCTTCTCCTGAACTTTAATGTAACCGGTGATTCCATAAAGGACTACTATCGTGAGTTGGATATGGAAACGGGAGTAGTTAAAGTTAGTTACATGGATGGTGACGTGAAGATGATCCGCGAGGTATTTATGTCGTACCCCGACCATGTGATGGTCATGAAAGTAGCGGCTGACAAACCAGGCAGTATATCTGTTGAAGCGAAGCTGAAAAGTCCTTTTACCGAAGAAACAACAGCACAAAATGACAGACTCATTTTAAACGGAACATGGAAATATGTTCCCGAAACAGAAAGCTGGCTAATTGCTAAGGTCGAGGGTCCAGGAATGGATTTTCAGACATCATTGGTTGCCAGACCGGAGAGAGGCACTATACAGTCAACCGATTCAAGCCTGGTTATAACCAATGCCAATTCAGTGACATTCATCCTCACTGCTGCTACAAGCTTTATAAACTACCTGGATATTAGCGGAGATCCTGCTGTCAGGTGTGAAAAAATCCTGGCGGATGCAAAGGGTAAGGATTTCAATACATTAAAGAATACCCATCTGAATGATTTCACCGGCCTGATGAGCCGGGTACATCTTAAAATAGGTGATCCGGCGATGAACGAAAGATCCACAGATGAAAGGGTGGCTGATATTAAAAAAGGTCTCCCGGATCCGGATCTCCTGGCCAAAATATTTCAGTTCGGCCGTTATATCCTGGCTTCAAGCAGCAGGTCAGGCAGTGAACCGGCTAATCTGCAGGCACGATGGAACCAGGATTTGCTTCCAAACTGGGGAAGTAAATACACGATAAATATCAATACAGAGATGAACTACTGGCCGGCTGAGGTAACAAACTTGTCCGAGTGCACCTCCCCCCTATTCAATATGATTAAAGATCTGGCCGAAAACGGGGCTAAAACTGCAAAAGTTTATTACAACGCAGGTGGCTGGGTAGCACATCATAATACTGACCTGTGGAGGGGCACTGCACCTGTTGATGCTGCAAGGTATGGGATGTGGCCGGTTGGCGGTACCTGGCTCTGCCGGCATATCTGGGAACATTATCTTTATACCGGGGATGTCGAATTCCTGAGAGAATACTATCCAATAATGAAGGGATCAGCTCAGTTTCTGATGGATATCATGACAATAGAACCCAAACATAATTGGCTGGTTATTCCGTTCTCAATGTCGCCTGAACAGGGATATTTTGTCAGGGAGGGTGCAAAAGAAGTATTCTTGTCATCAGGTACCACAATGAATATCGGTATGGTAAAGGATCTTTTCCCACATTGTATTGAGGCAGGTAAGATATTGAACATAGATGAGGAATTTGGTGCTAAACTTGCTGAAGCTCTGGAAAAAATACCTCCCTACCAGATAGGGAAAGACAGCCTTCTTCAGGTATGGATCGAAGACTGGATAAGAGGCAATGAGGGGCATAATATGTCTGCAAACTTCGGCTTTTTCCCCGGTAATTCCATAACTTTACGGGGAAATCCCGAAATAGCTGAAGCAATTCAGAAATGGCTTGAACCCCGCCGCGTAGGAAGCGGATGGACCAGCGCCTGGGATATATGCGACTGGGCAAGACTTGAAAATGGGGTAAAGACCGATACCGTGATAAAGCAATTCTTTCTTGCACGGACAGGCAGAGGAGGAATCGGAAATAATTTTCATAACACAGGGAGTAACCAGTCGGATGCCAACTTCGGATATACGGCGGGCATTGCTGAATGCCTGCTACAAAGCCATGCAGGAGAAATATCTTTACTGCCGGCTTTACCTGTAAGCTGGAAAAAAGGATCTGTGACCGGGCTTAGGGCAAGAGGCGGATTCGAAGTCAATATAAACTGGGAAAACGGTAAACTAACAGCTTGTGAAATAAAATCAATTCTGGGGAATCCTTGCGTTGTACGTTACGATGGAAAAACTAAAACTTATGATATACCGGCAGGTAGTTCAATTAAAATTGCTGGAGAACTTTAAACCAGCCTTGGTTTTTACTCTTAATTCAGAATCTTTCTAAAATCTTAACTGATGAAAAAAGCATTTATATTTCTGAAAAAATTAGTCTTTATTGCTCTAATGGCTACTTTAATACTTCAAACATCTTGTTCAAATTCCTCGCAAAAACCACCAGAGGCAAAAAGCATGGTTGTTTGGTATAATAAACCTGCCGCTGATGTCTGGCTCGATGGTTTATTCATCGGGAATGGTTACATGGGGGCCAATGTCTTTGGAAGAGTAGAGAATGAGAGGATTGCTTTAAATGAATCTACATTCTGGTCGGGGAGACCTCATGATTATAACGATTATGATGCTTACAAATACTTTGACAAGATAAAGGACCTTGTTTGGTCGGAACACTACCGTGAGGCTGAAAAAATGGTTAATGAACATTTCTATGGAAAACCTTCGGCACAGCAGTCATATCAGCCTCTTGGAGATCTTCTCCTGAACTTTAAGGTAACCGGTGATTCCATAAAGGACTACTATCGTGAGTTGGATATGGGAACAGGAGTAGTCAAAGTTAATTATACTGACGGTGACGTGAAGATGACCCGCGAGGTATTTATGTCCTATCCCGATCGCGTTATGGTAATGAAAGTATCTGCAAACAAACCTGGTCGGGTATCAGTTGAGGCAAAATTATCCAGCCCATTTATCGAGGAAACAACATCAAAGCCCGACAGGTTAAATATAAAGGGTACATGGGAATATCTTTCCGACAGCATAAGCTGGCTTATAGCCAAGGTTGACGGAAAGGGAATGAATTTTCAGACCTCATTGGTTGCCAGTCCGGAAAAAGGCACTATGCATGCAACCGATTCAAGCCTTGTTATTACCAATGCCAATTCAGTGACATTTATCCTGACAGCTGCTACAAGCTTTGTAAACTATATGGATATAAGCGGAGACCCCGCAGCCACATGTGAAAAAATTCTGGCAGGAGTTAATGGTAGAAGTTTTAAAACGCTTAAGAATACCCACATAAGTGATTTCAGCAACCTTATGGGCCGGGTAGACTTAAAAATAGGAGATCCGATGATGAATGTAAGGCCAACTGACGAGAGGCTTGCCGATCTGAAAAAAGGTATCCAGGATCTGGAATTATGGTCCAAGATTTACCAGTTTGGCCGTTACCTTCTGGTTTCAAGCAGCAGGCTCGGAGGCCAGCCGGCTAATCTGCAGGGAATATGGGATGAGGAGGTTCTGCCAAACTGGGGGAGTAAGTATACCTTGAACATTAATTACGAAATGAATTATTGGCCTGCTGAGGTTACCAATCTGCCGGAATGCCATATGCCGATGTTTACTATGCTGAAGGAACTCGCTGAAAGTGGTGAGAAAACTGCAAAGGCTTATTATAATGCCGGAGGATGGGTGGTACATCATAATACGGATATCTGGCGTGGTACTGCTCCTGTCGATTCAGTACGATGGGGATTTTGGCCGGGTGGAGGTTTATGGCTTTGCCAACATATATGGGAACATTATATTTTTACCGGAGATAAGGATTTTCTGAAAGAATACTATCCGATTATAAAAGGGGCCGCACAGTTCGTGATGGATGTCATGGTTCCTGAACCTGAACATAGCTGGCTGGTCATTCCTTTCTCAATATCACCTGAAGAGAGAGCTATAGCCCCAAATGGAGAAATAGCAGGTTTATCCATGTCACCGACAATTAACATAGCATTGATCAAAGATCTTTTCCCGCATGTCATCGAGGCAGAAAAGATATTAAACATTGATCAGGATTTCAGCGCTCAACTTGCTGATGCCCTCACCAGGATACCTCCATACCAATTAGATAGTGCCGGTAATATTAAGACCTGGCTTGAAGACTGGAGAGGACTTGGTGGTCACAATACCTCTCCTGTATGGGGATGGTTCCCGGGAAACTCAATTACATTGCGTGGTGATCCCGAACTGGCTGTTGCTATTGAGAAATGGGTTGAACCACGCCGTGTATCTGCCGACTGGGGCAGTGTCTGGACTATTTGCGACTGGGCCAGGCTTGAAAATGGAGTAATGACTGATACCTGCATCCGGAGAATCTTCCGTACCCCGACACCAGGAACAGGTGGTTTTCCCACACCAGGTGGAAATACTGCCCCCAGAGGAGCAAATGCAAGACCTCCTGGAAATGCTGCACCCGGAGCTAATGTAAGACCCGGTGGAAATGCAACACAAGGAGCAAACGCAGCGCCCCCACGGCAATTTATAATGATGAGGTCGGGAATTGCAAATAATCTTCATAATATAACTTCTAACCAATCGGATGCTAGTTACGGAATTACTGCGGCTATTACTGAATGCTTGTTGCAAAGCCATGCCGGTGAAATCTCTTTACTGCCGGCTTTACCGGTAAGCTGGAAGAACGGATCAATTAAAGGATTGAAAGCCAGAGGAGGATTTGAGGTAGATATTAATTGGGAAAACGGGAAACTGGTAACATGCGAGATTAAATCAATTCTGGGAAATCCGTGTGTCGTTCGCTATGGTGAAAAGACTAAAACTTATGACATCGAGGCAGGAGATTCAATTCAAATTACAGGAGAACTGCAATAAAAACAGTTAAACAGGAAAGTGCCTTCAAAAAGCACCCATATAACTTTATTTTCAAAACGGGCATATTGAATAATAAATATTGGCAAAATAAGATTTTATATTGTCAATCGTCAGCCAAATGTTTACCAGCTAACCTAAATTTTTTGCAAATCCGGTTTCCCCCGCTGAATTTATTTTGGATATCTTTTTACTTTTGGTTAATCCTATAAACTAACCACCTCATAAGATTTTCCAGCTTCTGCATTAAATTCCAATACATTTAATTCAGGATTGTAAGTTTTTATTTCTTTTCCGTCAGAGAGTATCTTTGCACTGGTTTTTGTTCGAATTCTACATTTGTTGTTGAACTTAGAATCTATAAATGCATTGGTTAACTTACCGCCATGCCAGAAGATAGTCACATTGTAGTCGTCCCTTGCGACTAGTCCCTCGATACCACCATCTTTCCATTCATCCGGCAAAGCTGGCAAAAGTGATATTTCGGAAGAATGGCTTTGCATTAACATTTCTGCAATACCGGCAGTTACTCCCTGGATTGCCTGATTTCCCTCAAAAGAAGGCGTAATGCGACTATCTTCCTGCCTTGGATGGAGGCTTACCTCTGTCAGCATATTTTTCAGGATATTATATGCTGCTTGTGACTCTTCCAGCCTTGCATGAAGGTTTATTTTCCATGCACCGGACCAACCGAGATTAATGTCCCCTCTTCTATCAAGTACTACATTAACTGCTTTTGCCAATTCCGGCGTTTTGCGTATTGTAATATCATCATCCGGATATACTGCAAAAAGATGTGATAAGTGCCGATGTGTAGGTTCTGACTCTTTAAAGTCATACAACCATTCCTGCAATTGTCCAAAGCGTCCAATCTGATGCGGAGGCAACTTCACCAAATCAGCTTCAAGTTTTTGTCGCATTTCACTATCCCTGCTCAGTACTTTGCATGCTGTGATACAATTACGAAATAGATTGCGGATTAGTTGATTGTCCATCGAGGTCCCCATTGAAACAGAACAAACTTCTCCTTTATCAGTAAGAAAGCTATTTTCAGGGGTAGTTGACGGACATGTCACAAGCCATCCTGTTTCAGGATCTGTCATCAGAAAATCGAGAAAAAAATCGGTGGCCCCTTTTAGTAACGGATATATCCTTTTAAGATATGACGTATCGCGACTATATTCATAATGATCGAATAATTGTTGCATAAGCCATGCTCCGCCCATAGGCCATGTTGCATATTGCGGATTCCCATCTGTTGGCGCCGTATTGAACCATATATCTGTCCCATGATGAGCTGTCCAACCCCGGCAACCATATAACTCTTTAGCTGTCCGAGCCCCGGCTTTAGATAAATTCTCCACAAATAAAAGCAACGACTCATTGATATTCGGAAGGTTTGTGCTTTCAACAGGCCAGTAGCATTCTTCAATATTAATGTTTAATGTCCATCTGCCTCTCCAACGTCCTTCCATATCATCCAGCCATATGTTATGGTTATTAAAGGCAAGTGTATTTTCCCTGGCCCCTGCAAGCAAAAGATATCTGCCATATTGAAAGTATTGTGATATATACAGCGGATCGTTTTCTCCTGCTCTTAACTTATCCATCCTTTCTGTTGTATTTAACATTGAATTTTCATTTTTACCTAAGTCAATTTTACAGGAATGGAATAAGGGGAAATAGTCTTTTATGTGTCGTTCTTTAAGTTGAGCAAAAGTGTATTGTGATGCTTTTGAAATATATTCATTACATTTTCCCTTTTCATTTTCTGAAACATCATTCCAGTTCTTCCAATTTGTGGCTCCTGCTAAAATCAGAGTAACAGCATCGGCATTTTTAACCATAATTTTATTGCTATCATCACCTGAAACTTTTGTTAGACTTCCCCCTTCCTGAATAATTTTTAATCTCGACTGCCATTTCATTTGTGCAGGCAATATTCGTAAGTTATTTGGGTTTGTGGTATTCTCAATGGTTGTACCCTCCATCACGATAACATTGTTTTCCAAATGAATAGCTGCTGACGGCTGGAGGCTTGTTAACCATGCGTTAATATCAATTGCACCTTTCTTACTGGCTGTTAACCTCATTACAATCACCTGATCCGGATAGCTGGCAAAAACTTCCCTTTTATAATTCACACCTCCCAGTTGATATGAAACAGTAACCAAAGCACTGTCCAT
>CAZHRV010000276.1:0-2558 GCA_964535035.1 uncultured Rikenellaceae bacterium | reverse complement strand
TAAGGTATGCGATTGAAAAGATGCCGCCTGAATTAAAATCCATGGCAATGGAAAAATAGCAGCTCAGTTTTGTACCTTTGTATTATAAAAGGATACAAAATGAAAGTACTTCACACATTATTTTTAATTCTGGTATTCCCCGTCTCCCTGTTATCCCAGGATAGGATAACAGGACATGATTTTGCCACCAGATCAGAGGTTATTACCCGTAACGGGATGGCTGCCACAAGCCAGCCTCTGGCAACTCAGGTTGCCCTCGATATCCTCAAAAAAGGAGGCAATGCAATTGATGCCGCAATTGCGGCAAATGCCGTTCTTGGTCTGGTAGAACCGACAGGATGCGGTATCGGCGGAGATCTTTTTGCAATTATATGGAGCGCCGATAAGGGAAAACTCTATGGACTTAATGCAAGCGGCAGATCGCCGAGATCACTTAAACTGGAGTATTTCAAGGATATCGGGTATGAATTTATCCCTTCACGAGGACCCCTGCCTGTATCAGTACCTGGTTGTGTCGACGGATGGTACGAGATGCACGACATGTTTGGCCGTCTCCCTATGAAAGATATACTTCAGCCTGCAATAAGCTATGCCCGTGAAGGTTTTCCCGTTACCGAACTTATTGCCTATTACCTGGCAGGTAATACAGAGGTTTTAAAAGATTATCCCAATATTAAAGAGGTTTATATGCCGGATGGAAAAACTCCTGCAAAAGGTGAGATATTCAAAAATCCTCTTCTGGCAAATACTCTCGAAAAAATAGTAAAGGGAGGAAGAAACGAATTTTACCGTGGCAGCATTGCACGTGATATTGCATCATTTATGAAGAAACAGGGCGGATTTCTAACCTATGATGATATGTCGCGACACCATTCCGAATGGGTAGAACCGGTCAAGATAACATACCGTGGTTATGAGGTATGGGAACTACCTCCAAACGGCCAGGGAATTGCAGCCCTGCAGATACTGAATATACTGGAAGGATATGACCTGGCCTCAATGGGCTTTGGATCAACTAACTACATACATCTTTTCACCGAAGCAAAGAAGCTTGCATTCGAGGACCGTGCCAGGTATTATGCCGATCCGCGGTTCGGGATAATACCAGTTGATCAGCTCATCTCAAAGAAATATGCTGCAGAACGAAGGAAGCTCATTGATCCTCAAAGATCATCCAGGGTTTATGATGCCGGTGTTATTGAGGCAGGAAATACAATCTACCTTACAGTGGCAGATAAATACGGAAACATGGTTTCACTGATCCAGAGTAACTACCGGGGTATGGGATCGGGAATGTGCCCGACCGGACTGGGATTCATCCTGCAGGACCGGGGGGAGATGTTCAGTCTGGCACCCGGACATGCAAATGTGTATGCACCCGGTAAAAGACCATTCCACACAATCATTCCCGGATTCATCACTAAGAATGGAAAACCATGGATAAGCTTCGGCGTTATGGGCGGAGACATGCAGCCGCAGGGACATGCACAAATAGTAGTAAATCTTATAGATTTCAAGATGAATCTCCAGGAGGCTGGTGATGCCCCGAGAATATACCATACCGGATCATCAGAACCGACAGGAGAACAGATGACCGACGGAGGAATATTGCACCTTGAAAGCGGGTTCCGTACCGAAGTGATTCAGAAACTGATGAGTATGGGACACAAAATCCAGTGGGACCTTGGAGGCTACGGAGGTTACCAGGCTATCATGTGGGACGAAAATAACAAGGTATGGTACGGCGCCTCTGAATCACGTAAGGACGGGCAGGCGGCAGGATATTAAAAGGCGTAAAGGCACAAAGGCTCAATGGCGTAAAGGCAAAGGTATAAAAGGCTCAATGGCGTAAAGGCAGTAACAGTCGTTTATATTTAAACTTATGTATTGTGAATCTTTAAGCCGTTGAACCTTTAAGCCATTACACTAATAATTTGCTTATCTCCCCAATTTGTTATAATTTAACCTTTTGAACTCATTCCCCACAATATGGCAGCGACCAATGAACTTCTTATTCAGAAAGTATTTCAGGAGATGCTGAAATATAAACTTTCAATGCAGAAAATGCTGATCATCGACGAAGATGAGGAAGAAGAGACTCTTGATCCACGCCTGTTGGGAGATATGATAATCAGAAACTTCCCATGGCCAATCGGTGTTGAACTACGGAGATTGTTCTCTGCATCAATGCGTCAGCTCGACAGGATGCGCCTTGACCAGATATTCAAAACCATTGAGCGCGGCATGCAGTTCATAAGCTTCCTGATGATCTGCCAGCTCTGGAAAGACGCAAAAGAACAAAAGATCGACCTACCTGAAGGATTCAGAAAGGAATTCGGTGAACGTATTATGGTACTGAGCATGGGCAACTATACATGGCTGATCAGGGCAATAGGTAATTTAATGCAGGAAAAGAATATTCCCTGGTTTGTCACTGAGATGGGTGAGAATTTCGACAAGAAGTTCTATGCTGCCCTCGACTTTTGGGTTCCTGAGCGTAATGAGATAGGCCATTACCAGATCAACCTCACTAATGAGGAGATAGAAAAGCGATGTGT
>CAZHRV010000275.1:0-13840 GCA_964535035.1 uncultured Rikenellaceae bacterium | reverse complement strand
TACAAAAGACCTTAAATATATTATTTCCGGAAGCCGTGACGGATCTATAAGGATCTGGGATCTGCCCGAAAAAAGGGAAATGGTATCCATTGTATTTCTGAATGAAAACGACTGGTTCATTAAAAATCCACAGGGCTACTTTGATGCCTCTGAAGGTGCCTTCAATTCGATCTCATTCATTAGGGGAACGGAAATATATTCCATAGGGCAATTCTTCAATGAATTTTACCGGCCAGGATTATATACAGAGGCCTTTGATAAAAACACCACTGCATTCAGGCAGGACATTATTCGTACGATTGAGCAATCTCCGCCACCCGGGGTAGAAATAGTACTTCCTGAAAATGGTACGGTCATGGATGATCCCCTTGCCTCATTCATGGTGAAGGTAACAAACCAGGGTGGTGGAGTAAGTGAATTCAAGGTGATGCACAACGGTAAAAGACAGGAAATAGATGCTTCGGACCTTAGAAGAATGACAAAAGAGGGTCAGTATGCTATGAAAACATTCAGTCTTAACCTTGTTCCGGGAGAAAATGAAATATCTGTTTCAGCTTTCAGTAACGATGACATCGAGGCTGTACCTGAAAGCATAAGTCTCGTTTATAAAGGATTACAGAAAACCTCTGATTGCTATTTGCTCAGCATAGGGATCAATAAATACCAGAATGAAAATCTTACCCTCACATATGCACGCCCCGATGCCCAGGCCTTTGCAGATTTCATAGACAAAAATGCAGGAAAGCTTTTCAATAAGATCCGCTCCTTTACCCTTTTTGATGGTAATGCAACAAAAAATAAAATTCTCTCAACAATCGATGAAATAAGCAGTTCGATGAGGAAAGAAGATGTATTTATTTTCTTTTATGCAGGACATGGGAGCACTGATAACGGCATCTTTTATTTTATTACTTCAGAAGTAACAGGATTATATCAGGAAGATAAGCTGAAAAGTGCTCTTCGGGTGGATGAGTTACAGGAAAAATTCAAACAGCTTCCGGCACTAAAACAGGTGGTATTTATGGATGCCTGTCATTCCGGAAGCTCTGTCCAGACACTGGCAATGCGTGGTGCTTCGGAGGAAAAAGCCCTTGCCCAGCTCTCACGCAGCTCGGGGGTTCATGTGATGGCCTCCTCGGAAAGCGAACAGCAATCGGCTGAAATAACAAGCCTGGGGCACGGTGTTTTCACCTATGTTCTGCTTGAAGCTCTTAACGGTAAAGCCGATGGCGCTCCTGCCGATTCAAAGATCACGGTGTATGAGATAAAATCATATATCGATGACCAGGTGCCCGAGGTATCATTCAACCTTATCAGGCACAAACAGTTTCCAAGCACATTCTCAATGGGACATGATTTTCCGCTGGTAATGGAATAGAATACTCAGAATCGCAGCAGGGCGGATTGAAGATCTTCAGTAAAGAATATCCTGTTTCCCCTGTTCGATTCGCGGATAAAATCTTGCAGACTTTTACTTTTATATTTTGAAAAATCGCCTATAATTACCAGTTTAAATTGATAATTTGAAAATTTCTGAAGGATTTCACCGGCAAAACGGGTACTCAGGTCAAAGAAATCTTTATTGAGATTATTTTCATAGACAATCATCCTGTTGCAGTCCTTGCAGCTCACATCGGCCATAAGGTCAAGAGCATCCTGTACCTTGTTGATAATGAAGGTATTATCAGTCAGTTCGGCGACAGCAATATTGTTAATGGTATGGAATTTAAACATGCTGGCAAAAATATGTAAATTACCTGTACCAAGCAAGATCAAATCGGGTACATATCATAAGAGGAATATTTTAATTTTAAGGGTATTAAATTGGTTCAACAAACCAAATATCCGGAAGAGGCTGCCACATACCTGACAATACAAGAAATAAAAGAGGGAAATCTGTCTCTGTATATCCGCTATCCCTCGTGGGCAACGTCTGATGCTACAATAACCATTAACGGTAAAAATATTAAAATTAGCCGGAAGCCGGGCAGTTACATAGTATTGAACAGAAACCAGGCTCCTCCTTTGATCGCCGTCTTCGTTAGCCGAAGGCGATGCACTAGCATGATCCACCGGATCATGCTTTCATGCTCGAACCTATTAAAGCAAATAATAAGTATCTTCATTAAAAATTTTATTAGACTAACCATGCGACCTACCCTCATTCTTCTCAAATTGCTGATTGCTTTTTGTTTTTCTGCTAAAGCCCAGGAAGCACCGATCATTTTGGAAATTGATGCAGGCGAACCTATAGGAGAAATGCTTCCCATCTATGCTTTTTTCGGATATGACGAGCCAAACTATACCTACCGGGGAAACGGCCGGAAACTACTTGCTGAAATTGCCGATTTGAGCCCGGTGCAAGTATATATCCGAACCCACAATTTACTTACTACCAGGGAGGGCGAACCGGATCTGAAGTGGGGATTTACCAATGTTTATAATGAAGATAAGCAAGGGAATCCGGTTTATGACTGGACTTTACTGGACAAAATCCTGAATGCACAGATAGAGAACGGCCTGCGACCGCTGATAGAGTTAGGATTTATGCCTAAGGCATTGTCCACTCAACCAGAACCTTACCGGCACGAATGGAGTACTAAAGGGCCATTTTGGACCGGTTGGACATATCCGCCAAAGGATTACAATAAGTGGGCAGAACTGATTTATCAGCTGGTATTGCATGAAAGAGAGGTTTATGGTGAAGAAGAGATAGAAAAATGGATATGGGAAGTATGGAATGAACCGGATATCGGGTATTGGTCAGGTACATTTGAGGAGTATTGTAAGCTGTACGATTATGGAGTAGATGCTGTGAAGCGTGCATGTCCGGAATGTACAGTCGGAGGGCCTCATACGACGGGACCTGCGGGAAAAAGTGGAAACGAGTATCTCTATCGTTTTTTAAACCATTGTGTGAATGGAACTAACTATGTTACAGGAAAGAAAGGTTCACCATTGGAATACATTGCTTTTCATGCCAAGGGAAATCCGGAATTAACAGATAGTCATATTCGCATGAATATGGGAACTCAACTAAACGATATTGCCATGGGATTTGAGGCGGTTAAAAGCTTTCCGGAATTAAAAGATATGCCAATTATTATTGGTGAGTGTGATCCGGAGGGGTGTGCGGCATGTTCATGGAAGCGGGACGCCAAGTATGGGTATCGCAATGGAACTATGTACCCCAGTTATACCGCTTCCTCTTTTGCTAAGATCTTTGAATTAATGGATGAATATGAAGTCAATTTGCGTGGCGCACTTACCTGGGCATTTGAATTTGAAGACCAGGAGTGGTTTGCCGGATTTCGTGAATTGGCATCCATTGGAGTAGACAAACCTGTAATGAATGTCTTTCGGATGTTTGGAATGATGCATGGGCAACGAGTCCTGGTAAAGGGAAATCCTTATCCGGCAAAGAAAGTTATCGAACAGGGTATCCGTAATCGTCCGGATATTAATGCGCTGGCATGTGTAGACCAAAACGAGATGACCATACTGGTTTGGAACTATCATGACGATGATATTTCAGGTGAGGTCAATGATATCGGGCTGACGATTCGCAATATTCCTGATGGCCCTGCACTTATGCAACACTATCGTGTGGACCAGGAGCTGAGTAATTCCTTTACTATGTGGCAAAAATTAGGCTCACCTCAACAACCTACTGAAGAAGAATATCGCCGGGTGGAAGCAGCCGGTCATTTAAAATTGCTTACTTCTCCTCAATGGATAACTGCCAAAAAGAATGGAACGCGTATACAGTTTTCATTACCGCGACAAGGAGTTTCTCTCATTAAATTGGAATGGTAACTAAAATACTATGTTTGCTGGCAATAACAAACCTATAAGACAATATTAGGAAAAAAAACGGAAGCTAAACGTGTTGAATTTTTAATGTGAGGTAGTAAAAGATGTATCTTTGAGATTGAAATGTAAGCAAACAAGAAAGATTATTGTTTTAATATATAGATATTTACATAAATTTAATACCTTACTGAAATGGATCGGAAAAAATTCTTTAAGACAACATGTGGAATGGGCATTGGTTCATGTGTTGGACTATGTTTTTCAACAAACAGTAATTTATTTGCAGCCTCGAAACAGGAGTTCAGTGAATTAAAAGAAACTCCGGTTGTGCCCGCAGATACACGGCAAATTCAGAACTTACTATCCTATATCGATTCTTCGATGGACAAATCAACAAGAAGAAAAGTATTCGAAAAACTTGGTTATGAGCATACTACCAAAGAAAGTTTCAAAAATTGGATAAACGGATATAAAAACAATATAAAAGATTTTTTTGACATGGTTAATTCCGACAAGGACACTTACTGGGAAAGTATTGAATACGACCCTGAGAAATCAACGATAAAAATTACAGGAAGGCCTGTCGATAAATGTGCTTGTGCATACGCCCAGCAACCTGACGCTCCCAAGTCTCTATGTACATATTGTTGTAAAAGTTTTCAAAAATATATGTTTGAAATGTTACTTGAAAAACCGGTAGAAGTCCGGATTGATGACGCGTTCCTTTTAGGAGGTAAAAGATGCAGTACCACGATATTTGTTGATGGTAAGCTGCCATTAGAAAAGATTTAATACAAACCGGGTATAACATGCAGTAAAGCTGATCGCGGTTTCATGGCTGACACAGTTGTCAGGCCCGATCTGTCACAGGGCTATTTATTAACGATCAGGCCTCATTATGGCCGGACCGTCAGCAGCAATAAATTCGTATGCGAGCGCTTACTGCCCCAATCTTAAAACCGGAATTGCCAACTCGCAAAAATCATACATAATGAGAATTAAGATCGATTCCAGAATTCCTGACTATTATATCGAAAGGGAACAGGTTCTTGCTTATTATATACTTTTAACATAAATTAGCCAACAGGTTATTCTACTTATTAATATTAAATCGAGATGTAATGAAAATGAAACCGGCAATATTCCTGTTAGCAGGATTACTATTATTAAATACGAAAGTATTTTCACAGGATCCGAATTTTTACATTTTCCTTTGCTTCGGACAGTCAAACATGGAGGGCCCGGGAAGAATCGAAGAACAAGACAAAACGGTGGATGATCGTTTTCAGGTTCTGGAAGCGGTTGATTGTCCGAATCTGGGCAGGACAAAGGGTAATTGGTACTCTGCCACACCTCCGTTGTGTCGATGCAATACAGGTCTTTCCCCTGCTGATTATTTTGGCAGAACAATGGTTGCTAACCTTCCTGAAAACATAAGAGTAGGTATTGTTCATGTCGCTGTAGCGGGATGTAAAATTGAACTGTTCGACAGAGATAATTACCAGACGTATGCCTCAACGGCTGCATCGTGGATGACAAATATAATTAACCAATACGGAGGAAATCCTTATGCTCATCTTGTCGAGATGGCAAAACTGGCTCAAAAAGACGGTGTTATCAGGGGAATTCTGTTACACCAGGGAGAGTCGAACACGGATGATAACGACTGGCCTTTAAAAGTTAAAGGAGTATACGACAATCTGATTAAAGACCTGGATCTTAGCCCTGAGAAAGTGCCACTGCTTGCAGGTGAAGTCGTGAATGCTGACCAGGAAGGCGTTTGTGCAACTGTAAATTCAATCATTGCTACTCTCCCTCAGACTCTTCCCAATTCGTATGTCATTTCTTCGAGCGGTTGCACAGATGGCCCGGACAATCTGCATTTCAATTCGGCAGGTTACAGGGAACTTGGAAGGAGATATGCAGTAAAAATGCTTTCGCTATTGGGTTATGAGATCACTGTTCGTAAATGATTGACTATGTGTTTAAACTGACTTATCATTGTTACACAAATCAGGAGACAGGTTAAAATTTTGAGTGTCCAATATGGAAAGGATTTTAAGCTTACGGGTTTATTAAAAGAGAAGGTTAATTGTCCATATTGTGGAGCTATTAATATTGTTGGAGAACTATAGTCAGATTATTCGTAATATTCATCAATTATTTAGATTACTTGCTTGTTCGGCAGATAGTGGCAAAGTGAATTTAAAATCACTCCCTTCACCTATTTCGCTTTCCACCCAAATTTTCCCGCCATGTTTTTCCACAAATTCTTTGCAGAGTAATAAGCCTAAACCTGTGCCAGTTTCTTCTGCTGTTCCTTTTGTTGTAAGAACTTGCGATATATCAAATAGCTTTGTTAAAGCATCTGGCTTTATTCCAATTCCATCGTCCGAAACTGATATTGTTACATTTGAATCTGTTTGCACTGCAGTAATACGAATTGTTCCACCAGTGTTTGTAAATTTTATCGCATTCGATAAAAGATTTCTGAATACCGTTTTCAGCATGTCGATATCCGCAAAAATATTTATCTCGTCTGATGCAGAATAATTGATTGTTATGTTTTTTGCTTTAGCATTTGGTTTAAGAACGTCAACAACATTCTTACATATATCTGAAAAACTCAGAATTTGTGGATTGAAAGGAATTTTGCCCTGTTGGGTTCTTGCCCACATCAATATGTCTTCCAATAAATTATATGTTCTTTGTGCGGTTTTATTAATATTACCTACCATATTCTTTATTTCGTCTATATGATATTCTTGTATATTTTCTTTTAATAATTCTGATATACCAAGAAGTGCATTAAACGGACTTCTTAAATCGTGTCCAAGAATTGATATAAAAAGGTTTTTATCAGTATTGATTTTTTCTAATCGTTTATTTAAAATCTGGATTTGCCTTGCCTGAAGCAGCCTGTTATTTAAAACTATTGACAAAACATATAATAAAAAACTAATAAAAATACCTGCAATAAGGACATAGAGTACGTTACTATGAAGTCCGGTTAAATTTACATTGTTTCCCGTGAATTGTAATGTCCATTTTTTATCATTAAATTCAATCGGGAGTATAGTAAATAAATTAGGTTTGACTTTATTTATTACTTTTTCATTGCTTTGGCTATCATATAGGAGCGCTTCATCTGAAATATCATCGTTATCATAAATTTTTAAGTGTATTCTACTTTTATTAGGTAAATCCCCTACTCTTAAAATCCCGTTTAATAAATCATTCATGCGGTATGCACTATAAACCCAACCCATGATAGCAGATTGGCGTCCTTCCAGAGTGTTTGTTTGCTTTCCTTTTCGATAGACAGGAACAAACATCAACGTACCTATATGTGTATCTTGGTTTGTTTCATGTACCAAAATTATTTTGCCTGAGAGCTCAGCAAGGTCTGAATCCCGTGATATTTCCATTGCTTTTCTACGGACAGGTTCAGAGAACATATCATACCCAAAAGCACGCAGATTGGTGCCAGAAAATGGCTCAAGATAAATTATCGATGTGTATATTTCCCTATCGCCGGCAGGTTTTACATCATAATCGGGGAATCCGTTCTTTCTGAAAGATTGAATATGGTGTTTTAATTGATTTTTGGGAATAATTAACGAATAACCTACCCCCTGTATCCCGGGCAAATTTTTACTGATTTTTTCACTTTCATTAAATTTTCTCCATTCTTCTCTTGTCACTGTATCTAAAGCACAGAAAAAAGCCGAACTACTTCGTAAAAGTTGAGCATGTGTTCTGAGTCGGGTATCTAATTTTATTTTTATATCGTTACAAGTAAATTCAAAATCTTTATTAACAACCTCTTCAATATTTTTTTTTGTATTATATGTCGCCAGAAAAGTTAAAAACAAGCATCCAAAAAGAATTGCCAAAGTTATCCATGAATATTTCAAGGGAAAATTTGTAATCAAATTTTTATATTTCAAAGTAATATATTTCATAATTGAAAAAATGTTAAATCCTTAAAATCTAATTATTTAAAGGGTTTAAAAAGTAGTCCCACCAGGAATCGAACCTGGATTTAAGGTTTAGGAAACCTCCGTTCTATCCATTGAACTATAGGACCATTGGAAGCGCAAAAATATTGCTTTTTTTTATCATTACAAACCATCGGGGTAAATAGGAAGTATCATTTGTAAATCAATACTATCCTGCAATATTCCGTTAAACGTAATAAAAAAAATAGGCTATATTTGATACGTTCAACAAAGCATTATGAACTGGATCGACTTTATAATAGTAATCATCCTGGGTATATCTCTGATAAGAGGATTTACAGACGGTTTTGTGAGGGAGGCGGCATCACTGGCTGCACTGATACTGGGAATATGGGGCGCAATCAGATTCTCGAATTTAACAGCCGGAAAACTGGACGACTGGTTTGATATGACCGGGCAGTATGTAGGTATAATTGCATTTTTAGTGACTTTCGGAATAATTGTTGTCTCAATCCATTTCGTCGGCATATTTGTTGACAAAATAGTTAAAGCTGTTTCCCTTGGTTTTCTGAACAGGCTTCTTGGTATGGTTTTCGGCTTATTAAAATCGACGCTCATTCTCAGCGTATTCTTTGTGATCCTGAATGCCATAGATGCTCGCAGGCCCTTTCTTCCAAAGGAAAAGATTGAGGGATCAATGTTCTACAATCGCATATCCGATTTTGCCCCGTCCCTTTTTCCTGTCATCGGGGAAGGTGATTTCAGGAAGAGCTTTGACAGGATTAAAAAGAAACCGGACACAGAACCGGAACTTAAGCCGGAAGAAATAACTATTTAGCCCTGTTTGCTATATTTGCAATTCTGAAATAAGAATTATATGAATTTTATCGAGGAACTCAAATGGCGGGGCATGTTACATGATATCATGCCGGGAACGGAGGAATTACTGCAGAAGGAGATCTCCACGGGATATATTGGATTTGACCCTACGGCCGATTCGCTTCATATAGGCCACATGGTACAGGTGATGCTGCTGGTTCATTTCCAGCATGCAGGACATGTCCCCATAGCCCTGGTGGGAGGCGCCACCGGGATGATAGGTGACCCTTCAGGAAGGGCAGAGGAGAGATCACTGCTTGATGAGCAGACTCTCAGAAAAAACCAGGAGGGAATAAAGAAGCAACTATCGAAATTTCTTGATTTTCAGTCAGACAAAAAGAACAGGGCCGTAATGGTCAATAATTATGACTGGATGAAAGAATACTCCTTTCTTGGTTTTATCCGCGACATAGGAAAGCATATAACAGTTAATTATATGATGGCAAAGGATTCAGTAAGAAAGAGATTGGGATCCGATGCTAAAGAGGGTATGTCATTTACAGAATTTTCTTACCAGCTTGTGCAGGGAACAGATTTTCTTCACCTTTACGATGAGTACGGATGCAAACTGCAGATGGGCGGTTCCGATCAATGGGGCAATATTGTCACAGGCACCGAACTGATCCGGCGTAAAACCGGCGGAGAGGCCTTCGCACTTACCTGTCCGCTAATAACAAAGTCAGACGGTTCGAAATTCGGCAAGACCGAATTGGGTAATGTATGGCTCGACCCTGAAAAAACATCACCATACCATTTTTACCAGTTCTGGTTGAATGTTTCTGATGAAGACGCCGGGAAATATATTAAAATATTCACTCTCCTTGATCATAAAGAAATAGAGGATCTTATTTCGCAACACAAAAGATCGCCGCATGAACGCCTGCTTCAGAAGCGGCTCGCCGAAGAGGTCACAATTATGGTACACTCGCGGGAGGAACTTGAATCAGCAAAAGAAGCTTCACAGATACTGTTCGGGAAAGGAACAACAGATTCGTTGAAAAGGATGGATGAACGTACTTTCCTTTCTGTATTTGAGGGAGTTCCCACTTTTAATGTTAAAAGGGAAATCCTCAAAGAAGGAGTAACATTTACAAGCTTGTGTACCGAAAATACAAATGTATTTGCATCAAAAGGAGAGCTTAAAAGAATGACACTAGGGGGAGGAGTGAGCCTCAATAAAATGAAGGTTGAAAATCCTGATATAATAATTGGTGAGGACCAGCTTCTGAACGAAAATTATTTACTGGTTCAGAAAGGAAAGAAGAACTATTTCCTGATAAGTGTTTTGTGATAATTACCTGAGATCTGCAGCAATAATCGAGACATCATCAAACAGATAGGGATTTGTATCGGGTATGCCAAGATAACTGATCAAAGCCTGTATATTATCCTTTACCGGTTCCTTGTTAGAGATATGGCGAATTATCTCTTTTGTGCCAATGTCTTTTCCTGAGTCATCTTTCAATTCGGAAAGTCCGTCGGTATAGCATACTATCTTTGAATAATTCCTGACAGGAAACTCGACCTTTATAACGGCAGGGATTTCGTCAAGCATTCCGATTCCTACACATCCGGCATCAAAATGTGTTACTTCACCTGTTGAAGTATCATAAAGGACGGGAGGATTATGGGCTGCATTCACATATTCCAGCACCTTTTTACTGTGATCATAGCGGGCAACAAAGAAGGTAATAAATTTTTCACCGGCAGCATTTGATACTACAATCTCATTAAGCTTGTTAACAAGAAATTCCAGATCAATGTCAGCTGTAAACATTGCGCGCAGGCTTGCCTGGAAATTTGACATCAGGATTGCAGCGGAGATTCCTTTGCCTGAAACATCAGCGATGCAGAATCCTGTTTTTGTATCTGAAAGCTTAAGGCAGTCATAATAGTCTCCCCCTACCTCGAAATGAGAATGATAATAGCCGTTTACTATTATTTCAGGGCTTTGCGGCATGTGCCGGTTATCGGGGATCAGCATCTGCTGCATCCTGGCAGCCAGTTCCAGCTCTTTCTTAAGAGCTTCCTGGCGGAGGCTTTCCTTATGCAGCTTGATGTTCTCGATTGCGACAATTATGATGCTGGAAATAGTCTGGATAAAATTCAGATGTTTGAGTACCGGGCTCATTCCCTCGCCCTCCTCCTCGATATCTCCGATAAAGAGAAAAGCAAGATGGACGTTGTTATTAAAAACAGGGACAATGATGTCGACTCCCTCAAAATTCATGTCAGATGAAACATAGGTAATATCATCGAAGGCAAGAAGACGTGATTCGACATTAATTTTTTCAAAATTTTTTGGAAAACCAGCGTTGAGAAGACACTCCCAGACCTCAGAGCGCTTAAAAATCAATATCTTACCTATTCCCAGGCTATCCCTGAGGATCGATTCATATTTGGAAAGGAGTGTCTCGGTAGGCAGGTTTGCATTGATGGATAATGTAATATCAAGCAGAGAATCCAGCTTGAATTTGGATATCTTTAGCCTGTCATTCGGGATCTTCCTGTTTTCCATTTCGGGATCTAGCTCTTTACCCGCTCCATGTATGAACGGTTATGGGTGTCAATTTTTATTTTGTCTCCTGTGTTAATGAACAGCGGAACCATTATTATGCTTCCGTTTTCCATTTTAGCCTGCTTATATGCATTTGTTGCCGTATCGCCTTTAATGCCCTGCTCGGAGTAAACAACCTCCATCACAACAAACTGCGGCAATTCCACGGAAAGTACGTTTTCCGTATCAGCATGCACAACAATCTCAACTTTTTGTCCTTCCGGCAGAAACTCAGGATAATCTATTACAATCTCCTCAACATGTATCTGTTCAAATGTCTCCAGGTGCATGAAATAATAACCAATATCATCCTTGTAAAGATACTGGTATGGGCGTCTTTCAATCCTTGCCACATTCACTTTTGTTCCTGAAGAGAATGTATTATCAATTATTCTTCCTGTTTTAATATTTTTGAGTTTTGTTCTTACAAATGCCGGTCCTTTTCCGGGCTTTACATGTTGAAACTGTACAATGATATAGAGGTCATTATTGAATTCAATGACCAATCCATTCCTGAAATCTGCAGTAGTAGCCATAAATTTAGTAATTATTACTGATTTATCTTATTTCTTGTCAATCTCCAGATGATATTTAAGACCCTCATAGGCCACCATATCTACAATAAAAGCCCCCACAAAGATATCAAAACGAATCTTAACAGGTAAAAAATTTTCATCATCCGAAAACCAGAATGAGACATCCTCCTCGGTTTTAAATAGTCTCCCTTTTTCGGTAACAGGATTGAATTTATAACATCTGATCCTGCCAGCCTTTGTTTTTATCTCCTCAACACCCAAATATCTCATTTTTATGGGATAGAGCTCATCGGTGAACCAGGTTATCACTGTGATCATTTCACCCACTTTAACAGTGTCAAGTTCTGGAAAGATTTGGTTTCGGTACCAGTAAAAACATGAAAGGATATCGTGTATACCCTGTGGAGCTATATGCACACCCGTCAGATCGCTTGTAAGTATTGCAGAATCTTTTCTGGTTTTATGGTCAAAGATCACCTCATTATATCTTTTATACCTTCCCTCGCTTATATTCCTGACTGCTAATACAGGCAGCTCAGTTGTCGGATCTATGTAACTCTCATAAACATCAAGCACCTTGAAAATGACATCGGCCAGCCCTGTTGTTCTTCCAACCAACACAGAGTGCCATACCTCCTTACCGTTCAAGGTATCTTTCCTTAGTTCCAGCGAAGCAACACCACCGGTAAGTACTCCGTAATGAACGATATATGAAATCTTTTCCCCGGGCTGATATGCTGTTACCTGGCCATTGCACTGTATTAAGAAGGCTAAATAAAATCCGGTTATAAGAAGAATTTTTCTCATGGTATTAAAATCACAGGCAATTAGCGGGCCAATTCTTTCCCGATAATATTTTTTACAGATTTGGTGGCAATAAAATCCTTAAGGTAAAAGGGTTCAAAATATGCCACATCTTCAAAACGATGTTCCTCAAAAGCTTCGTATGCAGGTCTTGACATATATGAAGCAGATATTCTGAAATCTTCATCATAGACTACATTCCTGCGTTTTATCACTTTACTGCATTTTCCTGTGCCGTCGCCGAAAAAAAATATCCTGGATGTTGCGGGTATATCGCTGAACGACCTTTTATCCATTATTTCCGCACGGATACCTTTTACAGTGCTGCCTTTAATATCATATATTGAATAATAAACCTCCATCCTGCGTGCATCAATAAGAGGGCAGAACAGATCGGATGCAGCTAATCCTTCTTTCGAAGAAATGAAACCGCTGAACAGCGAGAAGGTTGTTTCTATTCCGATGAGGGGTATTGAGGCTCCGTAGGCTATTCCCTTTGCGACTGAAACACCTATCCGGAGACCGGTATATGATCCGGGTCCCTTGCTAACGGCTACTGCTTGCAGATCAGCAATTTTTAATCCTGCCCCCTTTAGCAGTTCATCAATAAATACCGTCAGCAAAGAAGCATGCGACCTGCCTGTTTCACTCTCTTTCAGGGATATGACATTTCCCTTGTCGCATAATGCAACTGAACACGTTGATGTTGCGCTTTCAAGGCAGATTATCATTTTCTCAACTGAATAAATTCAGCTTAGTCCTTCTCGTACAGGTCATCTCTTGAGACAATCTCTATCAGGGTACTGTCGGATAGTTTTTTACTTATGGCGCTGAATGGTGCTGAAATGACCCTCGAACTATCTTCAATACCATTAATGATTTCGATATAGCTGTTATCCTGTATTCCTGTTTTAACATCCCTGGCAAGGGCATACTCACCGTCAGTAATAAAGACAAGAGTACGTATCTCTTCTTCGGCAGCGGTAGAGGCAGTATTTGTCGTATCGGTACGGGTTGTTACGGATTGGATCGGAACTGACAGGATACCCTTTTTTACCTCAGTTTCAATGTCAACTGTTGTTGACATTCCCGGCCGGAATGCATTATTCCCGTTATCTTCAAGATGTTTATATGATTCGGGAAGTATCAGGATCTTAACATCAAAATTCGTTACCTGGTCTGCCGACACTCCGGTTGTTTTGGCTGAGTTGGCAATTTCAGTGACCACACCTTTGAATTTTTCATCGAGGTATGCATCAACTTCAATAATTGCAGTATCTCCCATACTA
>CAZHRV010000274.1:0-6635 GCA_964535035.1 uncultured Rikenellaceae bacterium | reverse complement strand
TAAATCAGCATCTGCAGCTATAATCCTTTTTGCATTTTTTGTGGCTATCATGACTATAATTTTGTATAAATTTCTTGGATATCCTTTGATTGATTCACTGCTTAATGCGGTACCTTTTGGAATTATCAGCAGTGCTGTCGCAATACCTTCTGCCATAAACCTTAACCGGGAACAAAAAGAATTTGTTATTTATGAGAGCTCTTTATCAGATATAGTGGGAATTCTTGTATTTGACTTTATACTTCTTTACCAGGGTTCTATCGGCCAGGGATTAATAAATTATGGAATCAATGCAATACTGACAATATTTGTGGCAATCATTGTCACTTCAGCCCTTGCCATATTGCTGCATAAAATAACATATCATATAAACTATATTATTATCCTGACATCAGTTGTGCTGGTTTATGCTCTGGCCAAAATGATACACCTTCCTGCACTTTTGCTGGTTCTGGCATTTGGTATAGCCATGGCTAACTACAGACTTGTTCAGAATAGCGTGATAAAAAGATATGTGGACTTTGATATATTCGGAGATGACCTTGTATCATTCAAAAAGATCCTTACTGAACTTACCTTTGTTGTCAGGTCATTTTTCTTCATAATGTTCGGATTCTATACAAAAATTGAAGGTTTGTTGAACTTCCATAATATTTTTACTGCCCTGGCTATTATTGTCGGTATATATATTTTACGGACTATCTTCCTGTGGAAATTCCTTAAAATACCGATTTTCCCATTTTTGTTTCTTTCACCGAGGGGACTGATAACAATTCTGCTGTTTCTGAGTATCCCTGCCACATTAAGGATTGAGCCGATTAACGAGGAGGTAGTAACTCTGGTTATATTGGTGTCGATCTTCCTTATGATGGTCGGAAATATACTATATAAAGAGGAAGATATCGCTGCCGAGGAATATGATATAATTATCCATGAAGATTCTATTAGAGAACAAACCAATGACGGCTGATACAATGAAAATATAAATCGATTATGTACTGATAATTGTTTTAATACATTGAATATGAATAAAATAAAAATCTTTAGCCGGGTTCTAAACATTTTTATGGTTATGCCTGCCTGGCTGCTGAGGCTCTGGCAGAATACAAAAGAAGAATTGCCGGGGTTTTAGGTAACCTTTCATCTGTTCTTCATTTTCTGATTATATTTTTACATCAGGAATCTTCTTGGCAGAAAATAACGCCGGAAGGAAATAATACAACAGTAGGAATAGAATGAAAAGATACATTTCGTTGTTCATAAAAAAACTTTTGAACCTGTTAATTTTCCTGGTATTAAGCCAGATACTTCATGCCCGGAACGATACTCTCAAAATAAGTGATCTGCTGAATGAACAGCAGGAAAAAGAGACAATTGAAGCCACCTCATCCGTATCTCCTCATTCCCTTTATACCAGTATAGGACTTGGCAACAATATGGTATATATGGGATCTTCAATATCGCAGGATAAGCCATATTATTACGGGAGTCTTACTTATGGCTTCAAAGAAAAGCTGTATGCATCAGTCTCCTCTTTTCACCTGGCTGCATATGATCCGTTCCTGGCTTTTAATACATTCTCATTAAACTATAGTAAGACATTTAACTCATGGTTCGACATTTCTTTAAGTGTATCGCGATACCAGGTTAACAATGAACTGACTGACACCCTCTTCAATAGTTTTGTATATGGAGATCTCACACTTGGCCTTGACTGGAGAATTCTCTACTCAAAACTATCAGCAGGAGGCATCTTTTCTGAATCATCAGGTGCCTATTTTCAATTAAGGAATTCGAGGTATTTTGAGACTCCCATGTTCTTTAATGGTAAAGCAAATATATCTTTTGACCCTTATGTTAACATGTTGTTCGGGACACTTACCGAAACAACTACTTCAAGCGGAACCACTATAGGAATAACACAACCCTTCAGTTCAAAGAAAACGTCAGGAAGAAATTCCTCAGGAACGACGACAAGGGAATTCTTCAATCTTATGGAAGTCGATCTGGGAATTCCGGTTGCATTTACTATGGGTAAGGTTACTATTGAAGCTGATCCGGGATTTATTTTACCGCTTTATTCCGACACAGATCCCTTACATCCGAAAGGATTCTCTCTGCTTTTAAGCTGCTATCTCAGGATTTTTTAGTTTATGCCGGCATTTGTGATTATTCTTTTCTGAGTAATTCCATCCCAAAGCCGTGTTTCGAAGATGGTACAAGCTTTCCTTTTTTAAGTTTATAACCTGTAAGGTCAACATCATCAGAGCTGCATGTTACACCCTCAATTGTCGCAGTGTTTCCGAAGGCTCCGGCAAGATGAGAGATATAGTTGGTTTTAACTGCAGAACCCCAGGCATGAGGGGAGGCAAGAAACCCCATAAGTTTTATTTCCCGGATGAGTTTAATCCATCCGGTAAATCCGGTGCTGACAATGTCGTGAAGGAATACATCAATGATCTTCTGGGCACCAAGTTGCCTCAGCACTGTTTCATCCGGACTTGCTTTCCCGTCGGCAAGGAGAGGATCCATATTATGAATCCTGAGCCATGAATATAATTTCACATAATCTTCAATCGTTTCATGGAAAGGTTCCTCGATCCAGAAGAGCCGGGTTCCCTCTATCCCTTTCATGTATCTCAGAAACTCATCAATGGTAAACCCGTTATTCCCGTCTACAAGGATATCACAATCAGGGAAGCTTTCGGCTACAAGCTTTGTGATTTCAATATCCCTATCTATTCCCTTCTCTTTTTCCATCCACCTGTGCCCCCGTCCGATCTTAAGCTTAAATTGCCGGTAGCCCAGGTCAAAATCCTGACGGCACTCTTCCAGTATCTTATCTGGTCCTGCGGGATTATCTTCAGGTTCAAGATCATCAAAATATATCATTCCGCTGTAGCATAAGTAAGTCTCGGGTTTTCTCTTCCCGAGAAGCTTATATACAGGTTTTTTGAGTATTTTCCCGGCAAGATCGAAAAGAGAGAAATCAAAGGATCTTAATTCCGGTATTAATACACCGCTTGATAGAACGATCAGATCAGAAACAGAGTTGCCTTTTATCAGTTCAAATTTTTTTGCAATTGCTTTCTGTGATTCTCTGTTCAAACCCCACCCTGAAGCACCCTGGTCAGTATACAATATGTGGATGGACTCTTCGGTCCACTTTCCATGGATGCCGAGTGTGGAATTCTTACCAACGAGACGGGGATAATCAAGCCTTATTGTTGTGAATTGTATATCAGTTACCTTATGATACTGAAGATCCGAGTATTTACGAATCCCGGCTGCTGCCGGCAGATCACTTGCAATAATACCTGCGGCCGCCCCTGCTCCGGCAAGCCTGATAAACTCTCGTCTGTCCACAAAAAATACTTCTTGAATTTTTCGCCTATCTTAAAATATGTATATCGTCCGGCATTCCCGCCTTCTATATGAACAGAGTCACCATCAGTCTCACACGCAGATGATCTTTGAATTTGGGACATAAAAAATTGTTCATTGTTGCCTCCTTTTTATGTTGTTGATGGTAAATCTTTATGTAAAGGTACGAAATCGGATATTTTTTTCAGTGGTCAATCTGTGTCAATCCGTGTTAATCCGTGAATCCCGTGGTTTATTTTTTGGCTCTCTTACGGTCATTTTCATCAAGCAATATCTTTCTCAGACGCATTGATTTGGGTGTAATCTCAATAAATTCATCTGAAGCGATATACTCCATTGCCTCTTCAAGTGAGAAGCGTACGGGGGGGGTAAGAAGTATCTTATCATCTGAGCCTGAAGCCCTCATATTAGTAAGCTTCTTTGTTTTTGACACATTGACTGTAATGTCATCCATGCGTCTGGTTTCACCTATGATCTGTCCCATATATATATCTTCTCCGGGGAAGATGAAGAATCTGCCGCGGTCCTGCAGTTTATCTATGGAATAAGCTTCTGCAGTACCTGTCTCCATGGCTATCAGTGAGCCATTACGTTTTACTGATATCTCTCCTTTCCAGGGTTCATAACAGTCAAAACGGTGTGCCATGACAGCTTCACCTTCAGTTACGGTAAGTACCTGGTTTCTCAGTCCTATGATCCCGCGGGCCGCGATCTTAAAATCGAGACGTGCGCGATCATTTTTTATCTCAATGTTAACAATCTCGCCCTTTCGCTGGGTTACTTGCTCTATTACCTTACCGGCGAAATTATCCGGCACTTGAACTGTCAGTGCTTCAATGGGTTCATGTTTTATTCCTTCAATTTCTCTTACTATGACCTTAGGCTGACCTACCTGAAGTTCGAAACCCTCTCGCCGCATTGTTTCAATGAGGATTGAAAGGTGAAGTATGCCGCGTCCATAGACCATGAAAGCTTCTGAAGAGTCTGTCTCCTCAACTTTCAATGCGAGGTTCTTTTCGGTCTCCCTGAAAAGCCTCTCTCTTAGCTGTCGTGAAGTGATAATTGTCCCTTCACGTCCGAAAAAGGGTGAATTATTTGACGTATAGAGCATACTCATGGTAGGTTCATCGATATGCATATACTCCAGGCCCTCGGGTTTATCGACATCAGCGATGGTGTCGCCTATCTCGAAATTTTCCATCCCGAAAACTGCACATATCTCTCCTGACCGTACAGGTTTTTTAATCTTTTCTTTACCCAGTCCCTCAAAAAGATATACTTCTTTAACCGTGTTTTTAATTATCCTTCCGTCGCGTTTTATGAGCGACACCTGGCTGCCGGGCACCAACACCCCCCTGCTTATTTTACCCACTGCTATACGTCCCATGTATGACGAATAATCAAGTGATGAAATTCTTATCTGAAGAGTACCTTCAACCATTTTTGCAGAAGGAATATTTTCTATTATGGTATCCAGCAGGTAACTTACATCTGTTGTCGGTTTCGACCAGTCGGGTCCCATCCAGCCCTGCTTTGAAGAACCAAATACAGTCGGGAAGTTAAGCTGGTCTTCTGTCGCATTAAGACTATACATGAGGTCAAAAACACTTTCCTGTACCGCTTCAGGCTTACAGTTCGGCTTGTCAACTTTATTGATTACAACAATAGGTTTCAGTCCCAGCTCCAGGGCTTTCTGAAGGACAAAACGGGTCTGCGGCATAGGCCCTTCAAATGCATCAACAATCAGCAGTACTCCTTCAGCCATATTAAGAACCCTTTCAACCTCTCCGCCAAAATCAGAGTGACCGGGAGTGTCAATAATGTTAATCTTGACATTTTTGTAACGTACAGAGACATTTTTTGACAGTATAGTGATGCCCCTTTCCCTTTCAAGGTCATTGCTGTCGAGAATAAGATCACCCATAACCTGGTTTTCACGGAAAAGCTTAACCTGGTATAATATACGGTCGACCATCGTAGTTTTCCCATGGTCAACATGGGCAATCACGGCTATGTTTCTTATTTCCCTGGTTTCCTTGATCATCTGGGCTGCAAAAGTAGAAAAAGAATTATCTTTAAAACCGGTTTATGAATACTATTTTCATTTCTAAACGAAGAAAATAAAAGAGGATTTCTGTTAATGTATAGCACAAGAAGTAATTTGCTTAGTCGATAATTAAAAGATGTCACATCGTCTGGCATCTTTTTCCGAAAAACTAGTTTTGGAGAAAGGGAAAGTTGCAACCAGTTTATTCTCTATATTCTTCCTTGTGTTAAAGGACTATAATTGATTTTTTTATTAGCCCATTCAATGAAGTATTTCATATTCGGTGCATCGATATGTCCTCCGTCATGTTGACGCCAGGCAAGTTTACCTTCCAGCAGACTTGCCATCCCGAACATTATAAGCACAGGTGCGGGAAGTTTGACATTTGCCTGTACATAAATTGAAAGCAAGAATAGTATCAGACTGGTTATCAGATGTGGATTTATCGGCTTCTTCATTTCAGTTATAATTGTACAGTTCAAATCTTAAAATTGAATAATTATCTAAAAAGATACGTATATGTCTTCCCTGGTGTGTCTGGTCACCATTCAAATGTCTTATTACTTTCCAGTCTTTGCTGTTTTCAAATCTTCCTTCGTCGGCTTTTAATATCCCGACATTTAATGATGGATTGCTTAAATTTCTAAATGTTATCACAACACCGGAACCAGCAACATAAAATTCGTCATCTCCTGTTTGAACAAAGATCGCTCCTGCCATATTCCATGTGTCATTTCGTGAATTGTTTTCGTAACCCAAAGTATAACTATGTCGTACTTTGAATTCATAATTTCCCAGCTTAAAAACACTTTCCTGATTTTGTTTGTCAAGAAGAACTCCTTCTATTTTATCCTGGCCCTGGTGAGCTGTAATTAGGGGCATAAGCTGACCTATTACATTATACATTTTCCCCAGGGATTCATTTTCCGGATTACTCGAAGATTCAACAGAAAACGGAGCAAAGCCAATACTTTCATAGTGCCCGAGAGTATAGGCAGCTTTAGCTGCCACAGTATTATTAAAACGATGTTCCGGAATAAATAATGGATTCCCCTGATGGACATAAAGATCGCACCAGTGTTTAAGATCAGGGAAATAAAAATCAGGTGACAAAAAATCGATGGATGGTCCGCCTGCTTTCCATATATCCATCAAATGGGGAAGAGGACCACCACTTGGATAACTTATTCCAGGTTTGCTTTGA
>CAZHRV010000273.1:0-5257 GCA_964535035.1 uncultured Rikenellaceae bacterium | reverse complement strand
TATTGCAATTGAATTCGGATTGTTTTCTCCGCCTGTGAAACCGTCTTTGCTACCGTATGGTATTACCCTCGTTATTGCCTGATTATCATCAAGTTCTATCATGTCAAAGCCCTTATCTGTTCCGGCTATTAATGTGTTCTTGCTGATAAAGAACAGGCTGTTTACGGTTCCTGAGGAGAGGATTCCTTTACCGGCAACGAATGTGACCGGAATGGAGTCAGTTCTGCTGCCAAATTTAAAAATACCTCCCCCGAAGGTTCCTATCCAGATATTTCCCGCCGGGTCCTCGGCAAGTGTGTTGATACGCAGGAATGTGAGACCGTCCTCTTCATTAAAATCATAGTAGATTGTATCCTCAAGCATAACAAGTCCGCCCACGGTTCCCATCCATATTCTGCCTCTTGTGTCTTCAATGATAGTCTGCACTTCATTATGAATCAATCCATCATCCTCACTCATGGTAAAAAGATAGTCTCCGGTATACTTGCCATACCCTCCGGAGGTTCCTATCCAGAGGTTATTATGAGAATCGACGAGCATGGCGCTGATCTTAAGATTCGGCAGCCGGTAGTTATATTCAAATCTTGAAAGACGGGTACCATTAAAGATATTTATCCCGTTATTGGTGCCTATCCATATTTTTCCCTGGTATTTTGTTATAGTGGTTGCCCCCACATCATTTAATCCCTGCTGTAAAGAAAAGGATCTAAGCTTTCTGATAATGTCACCCTCCTTTTTAAAAACAGAGAATCCTTCCTCAGTGGCAGTATAAAGCAAATCGTCCGACTCTATTAACAGGCTAAGGACCTGGTTTCCTGAAATACCTTCTGCCGGCCCGTAACCCAGGAATTTATCATTATCGAACATTATTGCACCCTGCCCGAAAGAGGCAAGCCACGTATTCCCTTCGTGATCGTTGAGAATATCAAGTATCTGGTTTGAGGGAAGGCCGTTATCCCTGGTAAATCTCCCGTCAATTTTATCACCATGAAGTCTTATGATCCCGTTTTTATCGGTTGCAAGCCATATTTCGCCATCCTCTCTTGATAATATATCCCATACAATCAGTCCACGGTACAGGTCATTTATCCGGGAGGGAATTACTTCATAATCACTGCCTTCTTTTGAAGGAATGGCTCTGAAGATACCTTCGCCATAGCTTCCCAGCCAGAAGGATTTGTCATCTGCCTCTTCAATGGAAAGGATAATGTCAGCAGGAATTATTGGATCTTCAATGTTTTCTATTGCCAGGGTATCACCCTCTGAAAATGTAAGGATATTTACACCTCCCACCATTCCCAGCCACAGGTGTTTATCAACATCTTCGTGTATGTCAAAAATGAAATTGCTTATCAGGCCATTATCTACTGTAAAACTGGTGATTAAAAGAGAATCTCCGGGTTCTATTGCAGCCAGTCCGTTATTATTTGTTCCAATCCATATTATCCCGTCACTTCCCTCCGTAACTTTGAGGACAGATGTTTCGGTCAGAGCCGGTTCTTCTGTAAAAGATGTAAAATCCTCCCCGTCATAAAGAGTCAGTCCATTATCTGTTCCTATCCATATATTTCCCCTGCTGTCCTCAAAAAGAGTTCTTATAACATTATCAGACAGCCCGTTAGCTTTGGTAAACGTCTCAAACCTGTTGCCGTCAAAACGGCAGAGGCCTCCTCCGTCAGTTCCCATCCAGATGAAACCGCGGGCATCTTCTATTATACAGTAGACAGATGACTGTGGCAGACCCTCTTCTACAGAGTATTTCCTGAAAAAATATTGCTGTGAATATAATTCTGCCTGCAGCAGAATCGATAATATCAGAAAAACCAGAGATCTCTTGTACATCAGTTTTTCAGGTTATAAGGTTTTTAAGGCTTAAGGTAAAAAAACTACCACAAAGACACGGAGAACACGGAGGATCACAGAGGTTAACTTTTAGATAGTTTTGCATATTCTTCTGTAACCAGTGACACTAATTGCTCCTTTATATTTTCACAATTAAAGTTAATTAATAATCCTTTTGGTTTTCCAGTAAGCTTTAAATATGATAACAGCTGTGCTTTATAAAGTGGAATCATTACTTCAACAGCTTTTTCTTCAACAATAATAATATCATTTACCAGAAGATCAAGCTTCAGATTTCCTCCCAGGTCTTTCCCTTTATAATAAACAGGTACATATATCTGAGATTTCACAGACAATCTGGCATTTATCATTTCCTCAATAAGGCAGGCTTCGTAAACAGATTCCAGTAATCCAGGCCCCAAATGTCTATGTACTTCAATGGCGCAACCTATTATTTTATAAGATATTTCATTTATATCTCTCTGGGTGATCATCTCTGTGCTTCTCTGTGCTTCTCTGTGCTTCTCTGTGTCTCTCTGTGTCTCTGTGGTTATTTTTTTATTTTAACATAAAAATAAATTGACCTCCCTCGTCACCAGCATTTCTTATGGGACTGTATGCCGGAGTCTGGTATGAATTATTAACAACAGGTATTTTCAGTGATTCAAAAACCTGTCCTGCATCAAGATATTTCTCGGAATTCTTTTCCAGGGCCTGCAGGAAATAGTATGCAAATACAGAATGGCCTTCCTTTCCCTTGTCCATAACCGGTTCGACACCACCCGATGTAAGGGCTTTCCTGCTGTTGAGTGAATACATTTTCTGGTAATATTTTGTGGAATTCTCGTAGGGTATTGTCATCGTTTTTCCCCTGAATATATCGCCGCTGAAGCAGGCATCCGTGACAAGCAATGTGTGTTTTGAGTTTATGCCTGAAAGGAATGAGCGTATATCCTCATTGGAGATATACTTTGAAATAGCCTTTGACGAAGCATCAATAGGTACCCAGAATCCTTTATCCATGTTCTCAAGATATTCTCCGTGTCCCGAATAATAAATGAAAACGTTATCATTTGGCTTGACATTCTGCATTAGCAATTCAAATTCCTTCAGAATATTGTCACGAGTAGCTTCTTTATCAAAAAGTGTTTTCAGGTATTGGAACTCATATTTTGACGAAAGAGTTTCAGCAACACCCTTTGCGTCGTTAACAGCATTGCGCAGTTGGGGCCATTCGCCTGAATACTTGTCAATTCCGATAACGAGGGCATAATATTCTCCTACCTGTACCGATTTCATTGCCTGGGCAACATTCAATCCTTTCAGAGGGTCATTCCCTCCGCGGAATTCGCTGTAATTCTGGGCCAGCGCTTTATCTATTTCCCGGGTGACAGGTTTATCGACAGCCACGGCAAGTAGCAGATCATTAACATTTGTGATGTCGGCTCCTGTTATTTCGAAATTGATCGGGATTATTGAATCAGAATAATTTTTATTTGCAAAAAACTGCAGTGTCAGGAGTTCCTCTTCGCCTGCCTTAAGAGAAGGAATCCTCTTAAAATCTACCACTTCAATATTTTCCGGTACTTTATAATTGATTAAAAGGTTGTCAGCATCCTTCTCTCCTACATTAGTTACATTTACTGTAAGAGTAACCGTTTTCCCGATGGCTACTTTATCACTGGTGGTATTAAAATTATAGTCCATAATAAGGACCTTTGATTTTTCCTGCTTCAGTTCGTCGAGGTAGGCAATGTCAATATGATCGACCATTATTGTGGAGTTATCTCCTACCTGGAAGCCGAGAAGGTTCCCGAAGAATGGTTCAAAAGGCATTGTATGCACAAGCTTCTCATTCAGAAAAAAATAGTATTTGTCTGATACCTTTCTGACAGTGAGCTTGTTGAAGGCATACCTGTTAACATTGTCTGATAGTGTAAAGGGGATGTAATCGGAGAATCCCCCGTCATATTTATCGATTGTAAAATGACCGCCTCCGGTAAGCAGGAAGTCGTACTGTTTCACCGGGTTAACAGACTTACCCCACTGAAGGCCATAACCCTTATCCATTTGTCCTTCGACAAAACGTATGGAGGTCTCTATTTCGAAGTCGCGGTTCTGATCGATAATAACCGGCAGCAGGTCCTCTTTAGCCTTTGTCGTTAATGACTGGAACACCAGGTGGCCCTCTTCAATATTTTCCGACCAGCTGTTTTCTTCTATACCCAGCAGCCAGTAATTGCTGAATTTGCTGAAGTCGTCGTGAAGGACTGTCTGGATTTTCAGTCCATCGCTGAAGCTGTAATAAGCAGGTGTGTCCTTTTCCTGAGCCAAAATAGCAGCGGCTGCGAGGAAAAATACAAATCCTAATAATAATCTTTTTTGTGACATGACTTTATTTTTTTAATAACTCAAATTTCTATTCATCCTAATGTCAGGTATGGCGGCTCGCGGCTTACCTTGCACCGTGCTTTGCCCACCGTAGCTTTAGCGAAGGTGGGTACCGTTTATAAAGTTACTACATTTTAAGAACATGACTTATTATCAACAGATATTTTTTGACCTACATCTTATTCTGTTAGATCAAAGTTATCGTGACTTACATCAAACACCCTGAAAATAAAATTGTTTTTTAAAGTAATTCGTCGTAAATTTTGGAGATCTTTTTTCAAAGAGTCTTTCAGATGAAAAAATGTCTGCAAAAGAACCTTGTTTTGATTTTGTTATTCCCTATAAGAATCCCGGCATTCTCATGTTCTCAAGAAGCTGAACAAAAGGGATTTAGATGTCATTTGCCCCTGGATATCATATTAAACTGAGCTATTGCTCCTAAATTGTCTTGATACAAATTGATTAAACAGATGAAAAAAAATTCAGTTTCCAGACCACTGGCATATTTAGCAATTGCCATATCATTGCTTCTAAACAGCTTTTCTTTAAAGGCACAGACTGATGCTCTTGATTTATGTACAAGTGGAGTACAGGGATGTTCAACTTCTGATATTGAGATACAGGTTAATTCCGATACATCTGTTGTTCTCAGAAATATATTAGGATACAGAAGAATTACCATCGGATCCTGTGACAAGAAATATGAATTCTGCGGAGATAATGATAATATCTGTGGAAATAATGAATCCGGAAAATTTCATATTTTTTTCAAATCCGGAGGTTTCAATATTGTTGTTAAAAAACTGAGTTTTCTAATTATTGATAACGCATCGCTTGCAGATGTTTCAGGAGTTCAGTTCAAATACAATAATACTCCTGTTTCACATAGTGAAACAACTATCACCAATGGTACAAGATATAAATGCATAGAAAATACTACGGGCTTTGACAGTGTAGTAATTACTTGTAATTATAACAGCACTATAACGGTTGATGATCCTCTTCTTGTTCTTGATTCACTACT
>CAZHRV010000272.1:0-2724 GCA_964535035.1 uncultured Rikenellaceae bacterium | reverse complement strand
TTAAGGTTCACTCTTTCCACAAGATCATAAATATCTTTATAGAAGCCATTGGTTTCCCTCTCTTCAATAAGCTGAAGCACAGCGCTTTCTCCAACCCCCTTAATCGCACCCAGGCCAAAACGGATATTCCCGTCCTTGTTAACGGTGAACTTAACATAGCTCTCATTTACATCCGGACCAAGAACATCCATTCCCATACGCCGGGTCTCATCCATAAAAGTGGTAATCTTTTTTATATCGCTGATATTACGGCTCAATACAGCAGCCATAAATTCAGCGGGGAAGTGAGCTTTCAGATAGCCGGTTTGATATGCTATAAGAGCATAACAGGTAGAATGTGATTTATTGAAGGCATATTGTGCAAAAGCTTCCCAGTCGGTCCATATCCGGGTTGCCATATTTTCATTGTATCCTCTTTCCCTGCAACCTTCGAAGAACTTTATCTTCATCTCGTCCATGATAGATCTCTTCTTTTTACCCATGGCTTTACGCAGCGAATCAGCCTCGCCCTTGGTGAATCCGGCAAGTTCCTGTGATAGAAGCATAACCTGCTCCTGGTACACCGTAATACCATAGGAATCGCTGAGGTATTTCTCCATCGCAGGTACCATGTAATCAATTTTTTCCCGGCCATGTTTTCTCCTGATGAACTTGGGAATATATTCCATAGGTCCCGGACGATAGAGAGCGTTCATGGCAATAAGATCCTCGAACCTGTTGGGTTCAAGGTCTCTCAGGTATCTTTTCATTCCGGTTGATTCAAACTGAAAGATGCCTGTTGTTTCGCCGTTGCTGAATAATTCAAAAGTCTTCTTGTCGTCAAGAGGTAATTCATCTATATTTATATCAACACCTTTAGATTTTTTTACATTCTCAACAGCATCCCTGATTATTGAAAGAGTCTTCAGTCCCAGAAAATCCATTTTCAAAAGACCCACCGACTCCACATGGCTGCCGTCGTATTGTGTTACATATAGGTCAGTATCTTTGGCTGTACACAGGGGGATATGATCATCCAGCGAATCTTTCCCTATAATTATTCCGCAGGCATGTACTCCTGTTTGCCTTACCGAACCTTCTAGCACTTCAGCATATTTAAGGGTAGTGGCTATCAATTTGTTTGATGATTCTCTTTCTTTAGCAAGTTCGGGTACTTCATTATAGGCCTGTGCAAGAGTTACACCGGGTCGTTCGGGTACTAATTTAGCCAGCCTGTCGGCATCGGGAAGCGGAAGTTTCTGAACTCTGGCGACATCCCTTATTGCCATTTTTGCAGCCATAGAACCGAAGGTGATGATATGGGCAACCTTGTCGTGCCCATATTTATTAACTACATATCTGAGAACGGATTCCCTGCCATCCTCGTCAAAGTCGATATCTATGTCGGGCATCGAGATGCGATCAAGATTAAGAAACCGTTCAAAAAGGAGTCTGTATTTAATGGGGTCAATGTCGGTTATTTTAAGGCAGTATGCAACTGCAGAACCTGCAGCTGAACCACGGCCCGGCCCTACCGAAACACCCATTTCCCTGGCTGCTCTAAGGAAGTCCTGAACGATAAGAAAATAACCGGGGAATCCCATTTTGGCGATGGTCTCAAGCTCAAAGTCGATTCTTTCTGTCTGTTCCCTGGTAAGAGTTCCCCATCTCTCTTTTGCTCCATTGTAAGTGAGGTCCCTGAGATACTCATCCTTGTCAGTATAACCTTCGGGCAACTCAAATTCAGGCATGATAAGTTCATGATCAAGCTTATATTTCTCTATACTTGCTACGAGCTCAGAAACATTGTCAATCGCTTCAGGAATATCTTTGAAGATAGCCCTCATCTCCTCCTCGCTTTTTATATACTCCTGTTTCGTATATCTCAATCTATTGGGATCGTCAATATCCTTCACAGTGTTAATACAGATAAGCCTGTCATGAGCTTCCGCATCTTCAGCATTTATAAAATGCACATCATTGGTAGCTATCAGCTTTACATTATACTTTACCGACAATTTCTTAAGGACCTCTATAACCTTCTGCTGCAAGGGAAATACAGTTCTGTCAGCATCAGGATCGTATGTTTCGTGCCGTTGAACTTCGAGATAGAAATTATCTCCAAATATATCCAGGTAACTTTTTAGTACAGCTTCTGCTCCGTCTATAGTGCCGTTAAGGATCTCATCGGGTATCTCACCTGCCAGGCAGGCTGAAGATGCGATTAGTCCCTCGTTGTATTTTGCCAGCAATTCCTTGTCAACCCTTGGTTTATAGTAAAAGCCTTTTATCCAGGCAGTAGATACAAGCTTGATAAGATTTCTGTATCCTATAAAATTTTTTGCAAGCAGTATCAGGTGATCACCCGAACGATCCTCTTTCCCGGTAACATCCGAAACAGATCGTTTGGCAACATATATTTCACAGCCTATTATCGGTTTGATCCCCTTTTTTGTGGCCGTGTTATGAAATTCCTTAACGCCAAACATGTTGCCATGATCGGTAATTGCAAGTGAATCCATTCCCAACGATTTTACTCTGTCGATAAGCGTGGAAATACGTGAAGCTCCATCCAATATAGAGTACTGAGTATGAACATGTAAATGTGTAAAGCCGGCCATTAATGGGATTAAAATTATCTGTTTGGTAAGGTAACAAAAATACGCAAAAAAGAGATAAAACAGGAGCAATTCAGGGATTGACTACAAATAATCCGGAAATCATTTTATGCAATTCATAAACCCG
>CAZHRV010000271.1:0-12257 GCA_964535035.1 uncultured Rikenellaceae bacterium | reverse complement strand
TAGTCAGTGATGATTATTGGAAAAAGTTGTCCAAGTTCATCGGTTGTCATCTTATGAAGGTCTTTTATCATTATATCCTGAAAGTTGTCCCGATAGCAGGAATTCTATAAAAAGCAGTATGCCAATGAATTGTCATTATGTGCAGATAGCCAGCAATTTAAGCCTAACGGCCCGGTGGTATGGGGAGTTGCCGTATGTGTCAGGGTTGGCATGTGTTTTTGCAAAGTCCTGGTAGATGGACGAGAGTTTTCGTGTCATGATGAAGTTGTCCAGATGGCTGAGTCCCTATAGATGGGCAGGATTTGTCCCGTCACGGTAAAACTGTCTGGGGAGATGCAAAAACCATGACAACTGCGCGTAGGCTGGCAGCCCTATTGACATTGTCACGGTAGCAGGATTAGTCAAGGTACCGAAAGTTTAATAAGTGAGTTTAAATTTTCTCGCATAGACTTAAGGAGCTGATTACGAAGTAGTCCGGGCTGCCAAAGGCAATTACCTATACCATCCGTGTTATATTTAGGCAAGGATTAAAGTTTTCTCTACTAAATATACTTTCTTGATAAACAGATATGTCTTGGTTTAATTTTTTTTTCAGTCAGTATGAGATTCCCATAAACTATATAATTGTCGCGGTACAAAGTTTAATGTGAGCCATAAATTTATTCCGTTTAAGAATTTAATGCGTTGCACTATCGTGGTCAGGATTTATTACCTATTAGAAATCTGTCCTGGTAGCAGGAACGGTTTGCAAAAACCATTACAGCATACGCGTCTGCCGGCCGGACCATAGATTTTGTCCCGGTAGCAGGAGTAGTCACGGCACCAAAATTTTAAAAAGTGGGTTAATATTTACACCCATAGACTTTTGGGGTTGATTATGGAGTTGTGTGGCCTATCGAAGGCAATTAATTATACCATTCGTGTTATGCCCTGTAACTATTTTTCCGATAATGCTTTAACTAAATTGTATTGAAAGTCGCGCATATTAAAGGTGCCCTCCATATTAGAAAGTACAATAATGGATAGATCGTTATCTAAAAACCTAATGAATACGGCGTCAGTTCCCCAAATATTACCTGGTCTGAATGCCACTTTAGGTTGAATATCATCGTTTATCCAAAAGTTAAAAACCCATAAACCGCTGGCATAATTTTCAAGTTCAGGCTTTAAAAGAATTTCTAAAGCTTCTTGCGATAGTAGGGTGGAAGTAAACAGTGCATTTGAGAGCTTCATTAAATCATAAGTAGAGGAATACATGCCTCCCGATGTAAAATAGTTTTCAGGATAATAAGGAACATCTCTTTCGATTATTCCTATACTATCATTATACATATAAGAATCAGCTAGTCCTTCAACAACCACATAATTGAGCATACCTGTATTTTTCAGTCCCAAAGGCTGTAATATTTGTTTATTTAACACCTGAGCAAATGATTGTCCGGTTATTGCTTCAATAATTTTTCCTAAGATTACAAAGTCTGCATTGTTATAATTGAAGACCTTGCCAGGTTTATTAATTAACTTGCCGCTACAGTAATTCTCTAAAATATAATCACTTGAAAAAAGTTCTTCATAAACTTTATCTCCATCCTTTTCAAAATCTTCAATTCCTGAAGTGGCATTTAACAAATTCTGAATTGTTACTTTGTTAGCCCCCTCACCTTTATAGTATGGAAGATACTTACTAATATAATCAGAAAGTTGAAGCTTATCTTTTTCATAAAGTTGCATTATTATTACTGAGGTAAAAAGCTTTGATACTGATGCAATTTTATATCTGGTTGAATCTTGATTAGTTATTTTGAATTCTCGGTTTGAATAACCAAAGCTTCTAGAATATACGATACTATCGTTTTTATGAACCAAAATTGAGCCATTAAATTGATTATTTATCGCATATTTTGTGATAACATTTTCTAAATCTTGTGATTGCCCGAACAGTATAACAAAATTAAGACTGAAACAGAGTAAAATGATTTTTTTCATTTTGTAAGATTAATTATTCTATATAGATAAAATTATCTTATTGTGATAATATTAAAATTGGTAAATATTTACAAGAAAAGACAAATGAGTTTTGTAATTGTTGCACGGACCTACAAGCTAATTCCACCCAACACTCACAAAACAAGTCACGATTAGCAATGTTACCATCAAAAACATCAATCAATTTATCACCATACATTTTACTTTATCTTGAGTAGTTAATCTCAATTCGTTGCGATAAGGATAATTGGGCATAACTCATTAGTATAAGCACAAATGCCTTATGAGTTATATTTAGGCAAATCAATTTTCGCTAATTGTCACGAGGCCAATTGCTTAAATATAACGGCCCGGCGGCAAAGTAAGTTGCCGTCTGTTAAGCGCTGACGGGGTTTTTGCACAATCCCGGTATAAGGGTAGAAGGTTTCTTATCAAGGTTTAATTTTCCAGATGGCTGAGTCCCGGTAGATGGAGATTATGTTACTCATCAAGGTTCAATTGTCTAAGTTACGAAGCAAAAATCCAGACAGCAGCGGGAATGCCTGCCGACTTCGTCGGCCGTAGGCGACTACGTCGTCCGAAGGCCGAAGGCGGGGCTGGCCGGCAGCCCTATTGACTTTGTCTTGGCTGCAGGAGTTATCAAGGTATACAAATTATATAAGTAATGATGAAGGTGTTCGCATAAGTGTTTCTCGCTGATTATCAAGTTCTCAGGGTTGCCGAAGGCAACCGATCCCGCCTAAGCGGGAGAGCTCGGCGAAGCCAATTAACTTTACCGTCCGTGTTATGTGCTGGGCGTTTTAATCTTTTTTCTTCATCCATAATCCCGAAAATACTAAATATTCTGTATTATTTTTTTGAATGAAGTGAATCGTTGTCCCTCCCCATGAACCAATACCCCCTTTAATTAATTCATTGTCATTTTGGATTATCGTAGGTGAAGTATAAGATGGATTTGATAAAATTTTAAACATAATTAATTTGTTGTCGCGTATAAATAATTCAACACTCGAAAAACTTTCATTTCCACCTGTTTCACCTGTAATTATATCATAAATGCCAATACGTTTTTTCCAGGTTTCACTTATTTCTTTTATTTGGATTTTGTTTCCCAATATTTCTTGATTGTTTATAGGTCTATCTCTTACTAATACATGGTAATCCATGATATCTGTGAAAATATACCTCTCATTCGCTAGTTTTACCAAAGTATCTTTTATTATTTCATAGGGAACAAATTCTGTTTTTGTCATAGGTTTTAAAAGCCATTCTCTTTCATTCCTATGAACTACAAGATTACCATCTTCAAGTTTTATCTGAAAGATATCATCAAGGCTCTGATAATCTCCAACGTGAGTAATTAAATCTTTCTGTTTTAGTACTATTTCACTATCCAAATTATTAGTTTTTCTAAGCTTTGATGCGTGACCATCATGAGGTTCAATACCCAATTCTCTCTCAAAAAGAATAACTCCATTGTTAGCAATTGTACCAAAACCTCCAATAGTATTTATTTGAAATACAATTGCAACACCCAATTCAGGGGCAATAGCCATGCCTGCATTGCTTAATCCAGTAGAGCCACCATGCCATATAAGTTTTGCAGAATCATTTTCGAAAATTAACCAAGGTAATCCAACTTTGTTATCTGATAGTAATATATTTTCATTTTGTACACGAAAAGTCTCTTTTAATGTCCCTGGTTTTATAAATCCATTTTGTTTTCCGTTATAAACTGCTATTAGTTTCTTTGCAAATTTTGATAAATCTGATATGTTGGAATATAATCCTCCTGCTGGTAGTTCTCTATAATATCCTTGAACCTGATATTCCCCTTTTTGATTATATGTCTTACTAACATTTCTAATGTTGTGGTAGCCCATAAATCCTGAGTTATTCATACCGATGGGCCCTAAAATGAAATTTTTAACATAATCCGGATAATCTGTTTTAGATACTTCTTTTATTGTACTGCCCAGGATGCTAAAACCAACATTTGAGTAGCAGAATATCAGATTGGGGGGATAAGCTACATAGGTCTCATTTAAATAATTTAGGGTATTCGTATAATCTTCATCCTCATTTAAAGCATTCATTAAAATTTCTGAGGGAATTCCTGAATGGTGAGTTAATACCTGTCGGGGAGTGATTTCTTTGATACTGCCAATATGGGCTTTCATATTAAATTCGGGCAAATAATTAACTAAAGGTTTATCAATATCTAATAATCCTTGCTCATATAAATGCATCATAGCTAAACCTGTAAACGGTTTTGTTAAGGAAGCTATACATAAATTTGTTTCTGTTGTCATAGGGATTTTGTTTTCTTTATCTGCATACCCAAATCCTTCTTTCCATACAACTGAATCACCTATAATCAAAGCAGCACTTACACCAACGAGATTGTTGTTTCTCATTTCATGGATAATCATATCCTTAATCTTATCTTTCAGATAAATGTATTTTTCTATCTGTTCGTTATTATTTACAGTTTGCCCTATAGTTATATTTGAAAAAAATATACTAAAAAGAAACAATAGTATATAAGCAATTCTTATTTTATTCATTTTAGCATGTTTAAATTATTATTCTGCTAAAATATATGTTGAAATTGTAATCTTTCAATAAAAGTGATAAGCGGTTAAAAAACGAATTTAAGTGGTAATTGAATCTCACTGTAAATTCAATTTATTCTTTAAGATAGATGAATATCTCCTGCTCGAATTTAAAACAGCATCGGAATTATGTAATTTAATTTCATATGTATAATTTTCTCCTAACGATATATTTTGGATAAAAGTTTTATTAATTAATATAGACCTGTGAATTCGTATAAAATCATTTAAAGGTAGTTCAGACTCCCAGCTTTGTAATGATTTTTTCTTCTGATATTTATTGTTTTTATTATCAATAATTTCTGTGTAATTGCCAAATACTTCTATTTTTTTAATGTCATGGATTGGCAATAACACAATGTTATTTTTATAGTAAAGAGAAACAGTTTTTACATTTGTCGTATTATCGTTTGGATAGTTACTTGATGGAATCTGATAAGGCTTCAATTTCTCCGAAAAACAATAGATTGTACTAAAAAATGCAACAATAAATGTATAAGGGAAAGCACCTCTTGAATTAATGTCCCAAGCAATTGAAAGCTTATTAATATTAGGGTTAATAATCCATGCGATAATAGGCTCAAACATTGTCCAGATATATGCACCTAAAAAGGATGATATAAAAATCAGAGAGAAAAGAGGCAACAAATTCAAGTTCTTTTTTAAAAAGATTTTATAAAATTGTGTTAATCCATAAAAAATAATTATCCCTACGGCAGTAAACATAATTGTCCATAGAATTAGTATAAATTTCGAGGGACTTTCTTCCTTAAAAAAGAACAGGTTAATTATTAAAAGCAGTATCCAATAAATCAACCATCCTAACATTTGAATCTTGGTTGATAATTTAATTTTCATTGTATTCTTAATTCTCTTTTTTAATTGTAATCATAAAGTTAGTACTGTGGCCGCCTTGCACATAACGGCTCGCTGGTATGGGCATGTAAGCGTTACCCGGCGCAGCCATCCGGTCACCTGTCCCGGTACTTTAGACGGGAATTTATCCCGGTGGCAAGACGGGTATGGCGCTATATTTGCGCCGTCGTGTGCGGCTGGTTTTGCGGTGACCAACCATAGATGAGATTGTCTTAAGTGTAGGATATTTCTGTTATTGTTAAACTGTCTAAGTGGCGTAAAGCAAATACCGTGACAAACTTATTGCCTATACCAGCGTGTTTGCTGCAGTTAAGGAGAATAATGAGTCATTATCAAGCTATAAACGAATAAGGTTTGCATGTGCGTTGGAGAAGTTTGCAGATGGTGCTCATGGGCCGGTTTTGTAACTTTCAAAAAACAAAACCGTGAATTGCCATATGCAAACGCGTTTCGGGCAAACCGTGTAAAAGCGGCAGAATTTCAATCCTGGTATATAGGTGGAGGATAGTATTCATTTCAAGGTAATGTAGCTTGCCGAAGGGCAGGCCGGTTTGTGGAAGTCAAAGTATGGAATTTGTCAAGGTTCAATTTACAGTCCGGGTTCAGCAAAGTAATCAGGATATCATCACCAGGTAGTCAAGTTATCACGGTAATCCAGGGATGGGGCAAGCGGGTAAACGGCGACTAAAGAAAAGCATAATTGCAGCATAAGGTTTGACAATATGAAACGGTTGGGTTTTCGGGCTGCGTATTTATCCACCGTCTAGAACGCTGAAGCTAGAACCAAACGCTCGTAAACCACTGAGACCCAACTGTTTTATATTGTGTGTTGGCGGTAGTTATTATTCATTTTCACTTTCAATATATCCCAATTCCTCTAAAAATATCTCAATTTTATTATAAACATCTTTCCAATTTTCTGTCCAGGGCTTATGTTGTTGGCCCTTGTATACATTTAACTCACATTTATTACCAAATTCCTGCATTATTTTTGTAAACTCATAAATTGTCTCAATTTTAACTGTACTGTCACTTTCACCATGAAATATTATAGTTGGGGGAACATTTGTTTTTAAATTGTGAACTGGTGAACAATCCTCCATTTTAGCTTCATTACCAAGAATCTTTTCAAACCAAGAATCCTTCTCAACAGGATTTACGCATGCAGACCATAAAATTGTTGCATTGGGGATAGAACTAATTCTTAAATTCTCATCTTGTTCATAAAATTTGTCAATAATTCCTGTACATGCAGCAAGATGTCCACCTGCAGAAAATCCTCCAACCACAATCATATTTGTATCAATGGACAATTCTTCTGAGTTTTCGCGAACCCATCTTACAGAGGATTTTGCATCTTTGATTAAATCAACAGGAGTAATTCCTAATAATCTATTTGCTAATCTATATTCAATTGACATTGCAACCATTCCTTTTGATGCAAAGTGTCTACAAATACCGTATTCCCACTCGGGTTCACCTCGTCCCCATCCACCGCCATGGAAAAATATAAATACTGATCTCAATGTATCAGATTGATTATTATTGGGAAAGAAAATATGTGCATCAAGTCTGTTTAGAAATGTTTTTTTATATGTTATAATAACAACTTCTTTATCAGGTATGCCACATGATATTGCACTCGTTAACAAGATTAGTAAGATTACTATTTTATATTTCATTATTAATTTTTATTTTAATTTATCAATCAATTTATGCTTTAGTTTATCGGAAATTCCGGACTTTGGTTCTTTCCAATTCATATTGTTATAATAATCAATGGTCTCTTTTAAAGAAATTTCAAAGTCAGTAATTTCCATTTTTAGATTGCTAATGATTTTTGCATTGTCATAAGTAAAGTAATCACAATCTAACCACAACGGCAAATCAGTCCATTGAGCAATCCTGTTATCATTAAGAAATTCAGAATTAGCGTTATACAATTTTGGATAACTATTTAATAGTTTGGATGACATTTCTGTAATCCTGGAAATTGAGAGCTTTAGATAAGTTGTTACATTGTAAATATCTGATTTAGAACCGGAATTTATTGAATTAATAATGACCTGAATTAAATCTTTGACATACGTCACTGAAAACAAATTTTCGCCATTATTCGGAATCATTAATTCTTTACTCTTATTAATCTGATATAGCCAATAATAAAATCTATCAGTATTGTCGTACTCCCCATAAACTAATGCAGGTCTAAAAATAGTATATCGTAGTCCACTTTTTTGTAATAACCTTTCACATTCTGCTTTTCTTTTACCGTAAGTGTTTATTGAAGAATCAACTCTATCCTTATCATTACAATCACGAATCAGGGAATCCTCTCCGCGAAGTATTTTTTTATTCAACTCATGATCATAAACAGAGCAGGTTGATATAAAAATATATTTTTGAACATCATTTTTTAATGAATTAATTACTTTTATTAATGAGTCCGGGTAATAACATGATAAGTCAATTATGTAATCCCAGTTTTCTTTTGAAATTAAATTAACATCTGAAATGTTCCTGTCTCCTTTCATTTTCCTGATCCCAGGAAATAAACCAGGATTTGTGATCCCTCTATTGAATAAGGTTATTTTGTATTGGTTATGACCTAATAATCTATCAACCAGGTTTCTGCCAATAAAGTTTGTGCCACCCAGAATTAATATCTTTTCCATAACCTAAGTTAAATAATTACCGACCGGAATTAATATAGTTATATTCTTCGATCATTTTTTTAATCTTTAAGTATATTTTAGATGATGCATCCGGGCCTATTGATGTCTCTTCCTCGTGAAAAGGTTTACCAAATGCATACGGCGCATCTTTATCCCATAAAGTTTTAGGAATAATATATCCGATTGCATCATTAGCCAGTCCTATTACAAAATTATATTCACCGCTCATTAGATGCCTGATTGGGGGAACTTCAACAGGATTTTCGGTAAAATCGGCTCCATCTGGATTTTCTATACCACCTATTAATGTTTCAGGATAAATTTCTCCAGGTATAGTTAAAATCCATGCCGGCCCAATTGTTAATAAACTAATCTCGGTCTCAATAAATTTGGAATCAATAAATTTCCTATTGATAATTCCTAGTGTATCTATTCCTATCATTCGCTTATTCTGAATCTCCAAAAGAAATTTACGTTCCTGGAATCTTATCTCAGGATTATTTACAATAGCCCAATTACCCTCCTGAATCTCTTGTAGAACAATGTCTGCCAGTTTGTTCCCAATCGTCATCGATTTTTCAAAACCCGATTTAGTAAAACTAGTATCGAGCCACGGATCATACGTATTACTACCATGAGTTGTAATATGACCTCCCATGGCCCCATTTGCAAAAATTGCGGTTGCCCCAATGCCTTCCCGGATTAGTTTATTATTATAGACAATACCGTTTTCAATTCCTTTTCGCCAATAATGGCAAAAGTCTGATGTTATAAGGGTGTTTTCTGCATCCAATGCATGCGGATGTATCCCAAAATTCATTAAAATCCCAAAAGGTTTGTTTGTTTTCTTATCTACTATTTGCATCAGATATATTGACTTATCGATGATAATTGGAGGCCTTTCATCAACTACAATATCTTCTGGTATTGTATCAATTATGGAAAGCTTCAGATATGCAGATTGCTCATTATTTAATGCATCTTTTGTTGCCTGGACACATTTCTGTTTAACAAAATTTAAATATTCTTGATTTACACCACTTTTCAGTGGATTCGGTCCTGAAAATCCGATTAAATCCGGGGCAGAATGCGTGTGTGTTGATGAGATTATCACATGATTAATACCTAAATGTGCAACATCTATCCGATTTCGTATATCAACCACATCATCCCTCATTAATCCGATTGCATCTATAACTATGAAGCATACCCTCTTTTGTTCATCATCAAATACCATTGCTTTAGCCCATAAGGTATCATGGATCCCGGTAGCAGTCCTTCTTTTCATGAAACCTGCCAACCATATTTTGTAATTGTTGATAAGACTGGTGTCAGGATTTATTGAAACTTTGGCAATTCCAATTTTAAATTCTGGAGTAAGTTTCTGTTGCGAAAAACAATTGATACTTATTACAATACTTAAAAATCCACTACATACAATAAAAAATCTTTTTTTCATGATTAATAAAGTTTAATTTGATATTGTGTGTAAAAAAAATAAAGGGAAGTATTTAATATCCTGAATATTGAAATGAATATTATTGAAGCCCCCAATATCAGGATTGAAGTATTACGGTAAATTTTGAAGTATACATTTTGATGCCTATAATATCAACCCTCTGATTGATGAAAGTTATTTTCAACCCATTTTTTAAACCTGGAAGCTTTTTTTTGGCTTATTACTGCATGTGTGTCATCTAAAAAACACACATCAATCTTACGATTTTCAATATTTGTAAAAGATTGAATATAATTCCTATGAGCAATTAACTGTCGGTTTATCCTGAAGAAACTCTCTGAAGGCAGTATATCTTCATAGTAATCCAGATTCTTGTTTACTAAAAAATTGAGCTTATCTTTTGTTTTTAAAAAGACGTATTTTGCATCGATAAATATAGTGGCAATGTTATCATAATTAATCAATTTGTACATTCCTCCCGAATGTACCATAATTGTATTTTCACTGCAGGTCTTTTTATAAACCTTTGTTTCATTCTCAACAGGTTTTTCCTTTACTTTTTTAAATAAGTATTGCCATCCAAAGTAAATATTGAAAAAAGATACTACCACTAAAGCTGCAATAATTTGAGCCGGGGAGAAAATTTTAATTAATGGAATATTATATAATAATAGGGAGTATGGCAAAAATAGAAGATAAATCAGGAGTAAGGACGTTAAAAAGGTAAAAGAAAATTGAGCTATGAGCCTTTTTTTAGGATTATTTTCCCAGCTAATTCTTTTATCCAGTTTGGTTGATATAAATTTTATGGTTTCCCAGATTACTATAAGTACAATAAATGCATATAGAATATCAAGATAAAATCTAACTGTTAATATTTTAGCAAATATGTTTTTTGAATGGAAAGATTTGATAATAAATACAATAATCAGAAATATGAAATATCTTAATGCAATGCTTTTTATTTTTACTCTATGGATAAAGTTTAACCAGTATTTATTGATTAGATTAAATATATTTATCATAGCACTCATATTTTAACTTCATTTCGCTTAGGTTTATAATTACCGCCAACGGGAGTCTGTCTAATAACTATTCAGTTTTTGTTGATTAAGCCAGAGTTACCAGCCTTTTTACGTTAAATTGTCTGAAGTTAATGCCAAAGAGGTCAAAAAACATCAAAACAAGTATCCTGAGATACTCCTTCAACTGATTTTTGGTCAAAATATTACCAATTCGCCTTAAATTATATGCAATAAACATAAATCCCACATCGGAGCTAGCCCTGTCCATTCCCTTTTTTGTGAGAATATAACTGAATCCCCATTGTCGTTTAATTGTTCCATATGGATGTTCAACAATCGCCTGACGTCGTCTGTAGAGATGCTCTTTTTCAAGAGTGTTTATACGATTAGCTTCATAGTATTCTGCAAATTCACTCCTTTGAATCAATCTGGCAGTTTTAGATCTCGTACATTCTGATCTTGCCTGGCATGATTTGCAGGCACGCGTTTTATATTGTTTAAACCAAATGACCTTGCCACTGCTTGTGAGTTGTTTATACCACGATCCGTTTGTTCTGAGAATATCTCCCAGGGGGCAAGTGTAAGTATCCGTGAGTGTGTCGTACCTAAAGTATTCGTAATTGTATTCATGGTTCGGAGCCTGACTGCTTACCGGAATACCAGGTATTGCAACTATCGTTTCAACCCCTAAGTCCTGAGCTATTTTTAGTTCTGAGCCAGTATGATAACCTTTATCATATAGGACCGTGAATTCACTGGTTCCGAGTATGCTTTTTGTTCTTCGAACCATGTCACCCATTGCTTTGCTGTCGTTCTGATTTGTTACCATGTAGTCAATAGGAATGTTATTCTTTGAGTCAACCGTAGTTTGAACATTATAAGCTACTTCAGTTATATTGTTACGAATCATTATCTGCCGGCTTTCGGGATCAGAAATAGAGATCTGGTTTTTTCCGGATTCTTTAAGCTGCTTTTCCAGATTTCTGTAATTGTCTTTTCTCTTTTGTTGCTTGTCGATCTCATCCTCTATCTGCCTGCGGTTGTCTCCATCGTTTTCGGCCAATGCCCCGGTATACTCTTCCAGCTTGTTATCAATGTATGCTATGTGGCGGTCTATTTTAGACTGATTGTAATTGTTTTTCTTGCTGTTTTGTGCACGTAATTTAGTGCTGTCACCAGCTATAAGCTTTCCACCGATCAGATCAAAATGTTTCGCAATCTGAACCGTAGTACGGAATACTTTTTTAATGGCTTTGGGATTATCCCTCCTGAAATTGGAAATTGTGTTATGATCAGGTTTGATGCACTTTAAGAGCCACATTACTTCAATGTTTCGTCTACATTCTTTTTCCAGATCACGTGAAAATCGCACTTTATTCAGATACCCGTAAATGAAAAGTTTGAGTAAATCAGAAGGATGATATGCAGGACGTCCGTTTTCGGTAAAGTCGATTCTGAATCCATAATTTTTAAGAATAAGACTATCCACAAAAAGGTCTATTATCCTGACTTCATTATCGGGGTCGATGGATTGTTCCAGAGAAACAGGAAAAAGATTGATTTGGTTTCTGTTATGTCCTTGTATGAATTTCATATAGTTAAGGTACAAAACTCAAAAGAG
>CAZHRV010000270.1:0-24341 GCA_964535035.1 uncultured Rikenellaceae bacterium | reverse complement strand
CTCCGTGAAGGTATACAATGGGCAGGAAGACAACAATAGTAGTGATTGTTGATGCCGTGATTGCAGCACCAACCTGACCCGTACCAGTTATCACTGCCTCTTTAAATGACATGCCCTCCTCCCGGTTACGGGTAATATTCTCGAGCACCACAATTGCATTATCCACCAGCATACCGGCTCCCAGTGCAAGTCCACCCAATGTCATTATGTTGATCGTCAGGTGGTTAAAGTACATCAGGTTAAAGGTGGCAATGATAGATACGGGTATTGCTATGCTGATGACAAGGGTTGTGCCGATCCTCCTCAGGAATACATACAAAACGACAATCGCGAGCAAAATACCAATGATAAGTGTGTTTTTCACTTCACCTACAGCATTATTTATATAGGTTCCCTGGTCGGTAACCTTAATAAATTCATAACCTGGCAATGCCCTGCCAAGAGAAGCAAATGCCTCATCAAGGCTTTCCACTACATCCACTGTGTTGAATTTGGGTTCCTTATATATTGAGAGTCCTATACATTTCTCACCATTTATCGTGACTATATTTTCCGGTTCCTTGTTTGCGAACTTTACATTTGCAACATCGCGCAAGTATACGGGTACTCTTTCAGATGGTTGTGTAGGCGTAGAACCTGAAGGTAAAGATGTACCCTGAGCCGATGGCTGTTTGAAACCGACAATGATATTTTGGAGATCTTCAAGATTCTCAAGAACACTTACCCCCTTAACAACGTATTTGGTCCCCATATCCACTATGGAGCCGCCTGACACATTCCTGTTGTAATTGTTGACCTGTGCGGCGATACCGTCGGCAGTAAGACCGAATGACTCAAGAAGATATTTATTTGTTTCAATGACCACTTCACTTTCTTCCTTGCCGCCAAGTTTTACATCAGCCACACCTTCTATTCTTACCAGCTCATTGCGTATATAATTTTCAGCTGTTTTCCTTAGTTCATCCAGATTGAAGATACGTTCATTCTTCAGCCCGACAATCATCACAGGTGTTGCGTTCGGGTCATACTGCGAGATTGTAAAGTCGTCAAGATCAGAATTCTGGCTGAATGAATTCAGCTCTTTCTGCAGATCCAGAAATGCTTCATCCATATCCTTGTTCCAGCTGTATTCCACTGTTATGCTGGCCGAACCTGCACGTGACACGGAAGATACCTGGACAACACTGCTCTGACGCATTGCCAGGGATTCGATCTGATCGACATAGTTTTTTTCTATCTCTTCAGGCGGTTTCTCTCCGGCAGTAAGTTCAATATAGATCTTGGGATTATTGAGATCAGGAAAAAGGTCAGTACCGAGTTTGCCAAATGATATGAATCCCAGCAGGACAATACCCAGCATCAGCATAAGCACTGTCACAGGGTATTTTACAGCAAATCGCGCAATCGCATCCATAACTGTTATTTGATTATTTTCACTTTAGACCTGTTGCCCAGGGTCTCAAAACCTCCTGTCACAATCCGTTCATTTTTTGAAAGCCCGCTGGTCACCTCAATTTCGGTCATATTTTCCAGTCCTGTTTCTATAATCCTTTCAACAGCGATACCCCGGTCAACGACAAACACAGTTTTGCCTCTCTGGCGGGAAAGGATTATATTTTTTGGAATTACAATTACTGAATCCATTTGGTTTGTCACAATATCCGCCTTTACAAACATACCCGGGCGAAGCAGGTAATCGTTATTATCAATGGAAACAATACCCTTGAAAGAGCGTGTATCTGCATCTATCGCAGGTGATAATTGTGTCACATTTCCTATTATAGTATCCTCTGGGATGGTGTAATTTGTCAGCTTGACAATCTGACCCGGCTCAATCACCGAGATATATTTTTCAGGCAGCTGCACATCCATATACATCGTCTGGTAGTCCATGATCTTTACAACTGTGATCCCTGTTTCTATCTGCGTACCCTGAGTATAATAGGGCAGATCAACAATAACACCGTCGATCGGGGCCACAATCTTTGTTTTTTCAAGCTGCAGCCTTGAATTTATCACTGTTGTCTTTGCATTTTCATAGTTGATCCCGGCTGTTTTCAGCTCTTTAAGTGTCACACCTCCCTTTTCGTACAGCGATTCCTGTTTCCTGAGCTCCGTTTCCATTAATTCCAGATTAAGCTGGTTTGTCTCCATTTGTACTGAATTGACATACTCTTCGTCCTCGAGCCTGGCAATCAGTTCCCCGGCTTTAACCTTATCTCCCATCTTCCACATTTTCCCGGTACGCGGATTTTTCTCAAGAAAATAGGTGGCGGCAATCCTCGATTTGAGCTCTATTTCACCTCTTGGAAATGCTGTGCCGGTTGTATTGACGAACTCTTCTATCGTCTTAAGCTTTATCTCTTCAGCCGAGACCGGAATTTCCACATCTGCCGTCAGGTTCTGGTCCTCGTTACGGCAGGCAGCCAGTGCAATGAGAAATGCAATTGCAATTATAATTTTTTTCATTTTGTAACATTTTATTCTTCTATTGTCATTACCGGTGAGACCGGCTCATTTTTTTCAAAATCATAGAGCGTCTGGATCTTCAGATTCAGAAGCTCGAGCTTATAGGAGATGAGCGAATTGGTATATGAAAGCTGTTTCTCCGACAGCTGGTTCTGAAAAATATTCAGATCCATGCCTGTAAGGTCTCCGTTCTTATATTTTTCAAGATTCAGATCATAGGTAAGCTGTGCATTGATAACATTCTGGCGGGCTATTTCGATCTGGTTTTGCAGGTTAATAAGGTTCCTGTACACTTTCCTGATGCTGAGTATTATATTATTTTGCTCCTCCTCAAGGGATATATTTGCCGATTCTATTGATACTTCAGAGGCTTTAATACGTGATTTTCTCTCTCCCCAGTCCCATAAAGGGATTGTAAGGGAAAGAGAAACACTTTCATTGTCTGTAGGATTTTCATAAACATTGCTGAATTTCTCATTGTCTCCGAAGAGACCGACAGAGAGACCCAGGTTGCCTTTAAATTCATTTAGTGATTTGGTCTGGATCAGATCAAATTCGGAAGATTCAATGTTTATTTTTCTTTGTCTGAGCTCCATTCTGTTTGCCAATCCCTGGTCAATAGCAAAAGCGATATCTATATTTACAGTATCCACCTCAATATTGGGCAGGACAATAAAGTCTTCAAAAAGGCTCATTCCTATCATTATCTTGAATTCGTCCTTGGCATTTTCGAGAGAAACCTGCTTGTTTTCAAAGTCTGATCTTGCAGTGGCAAGGTTCAGTTCGGCCTGAAACATCTCTTCACGCGGTGAGATGCCGGCATCAACCTTATTTTTGGATACCTCGTAACTTTGCTGCATATTCTGATAGGCCTGGCTTGCTATTTCAAGACTTTTTTGCTGCTGGTAAACATAGTAAAAGGCCTGGCTTACCTGGTTTTCAAGCGATAAAAGCTGAATTGCATAGTTAAGCTGCGAGTTTTCAAGAGCAAGTTCGAGTTCCCTGAGCTGAAGCTTTGTACGGTTATATGTAAACAATGGCTGATCGATATTCAACGAGATGTTGTTGCTGAATCCCTTTGTGGTTTGGTCAGTATACTCACTGTAAGAGTCGGTATACCCAAACCTGTTGGTAAGAGAGACTCTTGCATCTGTGAGGACAATTGGCTGCGATATGGTAAACAGACCAAAGCTTTCTGTTGTCTGTGTTGAGTTCCACTTCGATATCAGCTCGTTGAAAGTCCTGTTCTGACTGTATCCTATTGGATTTATTGTTAAGGAAAAGTTCGATTTCAACGCTGCATTCTGGGCATTCAGATTCTCCTGGCTTCTGACCAGGCTAAGCCTGGTTTTTTTCATCGTAGGACTGTTTGTCTCAGCAATCCCAAGAGCCTCCTCAAGCATCATTCCATTCTGTGCAAAAACATTTAATGCACTGAATATCAGAAGTAAGCCAATCAGAAAAATAGAGTTTCCTGTTTTGAATAATTTTTTCATTTAATGATGTAATTAAATTTCAACTCCCTTCAACTTCATTTCACCTTCACCCATTTTATTGCATCTCCAATAACAAGCCTTCCTGTTGTCTGGTTTGTAAGTTCGACCTTTGCACTGTCAGATGAAAGATAATAACGCCCCATGTTGTTCCAGCCGGCTTCAGCATTTTCGAAATCTATTGTTATCTCTTCAATGCCTTCATTATGGTAAATATTATAATGCATATCCTTATAGAGATCCTCTCTCCTGCGTTCCTCCTGCGGAGGTGGTGGCGCCCCTGAACCGGTTCTCACCGTAATGGTCCTTTCACGGGCTTTGCCGATATAACAATATATATCATAATAACCTGGTTCATCAATTGCCGCTGTCCACGTTACTGATCTGTCACCTGTACCTCCACTGGTATATATAGAAGAAAGGATGTACTTTCCATAATAATCTGAAAGTACAACAGGCTGCCAGTAACCCGGGCGATCATACCTGCGTACCTGTTGATAAACCTCTCCTCTGTTGTTTTCTATCCCGAGAATTTTTTTAAGAGGACTTATGGTTCCTGTAATTCCAGTACTGAAACCAGGGTCCTCATTATCAACAACAGTTTCACCCGGATATAATAGTCGAGGTGCCGACTCCAGCAATTCTTCACTAACTGGTTCTTCAATTCTTATTTTTGATCTTTTTATTTCATTAATGGTAAGATTTATCTCTCCCGGTATATTCTTTGCAAAAAGCGTATTTATAAGCATGGACCGTGGTTCGGTATCAAGGATTACACTTACCTTTTTTGTTTCACCGGGGCCTAGTAAAACAATCCGCGAGATATCAGTTATTTCCATTCCCCTTCCTTGCATAGAAATATTGAAGGCACCCCCTCTGGATAAGGATAAAATTGCCATTTGCCGGTCCCTGCTTCCCGGACCGCCAGCCCTGAATGTAACATTGAATATTCCGGCAACAGATTCGTGATTTGATGCAATAAAGGTGACCCTGTATCTTACCCTGTCGCCGGAAACAATTTCACTGGCCTGGAGATCGGTGAAGAGGAAGCCTGGTTGTTCCTTTTCATTAAACCAGTCTTCCAGGTAAGGATAAAATGTAAACCCAAACCTCTCATTAAAATCATCACTTAAAGTTACAATGTCTGTCCTTTGGAATCTGTGATCGTTCAAATATTTTTGAAACCATTCATTGAATTCCCCAATACCGGCTTTTGATCTTAACAGGTTAAATAAATAGTCCCCCTTTAATGTTATAATCAGCCTTATTGTATCAATTCCCGGGTTCATTGCAAGCAGGTCCCTGAAACTTGCGGATTTGAAAATCAGGTTCGTCCTGTCCAAATCGGATAGTCCTCCCATGTAAGATCTGAAATTATCTTGCTCCGGCATATTGATCTTCTGAAGATGAGATTCGAAAACAGAATTGATTACAGGATATTCTGATGAATAAAAATTGTTCTTAAAGAAATAGAAGCTTGGTCCGAAACGATATCGTGTCGGTTCATTTATTGCAACACCGTTCCTGTATCTGAAATTTTCTCCGGAGATGAAAGTATTTCTTATGAAGTCATTAAACAATCTTACCTGCAGCTCTTTATCAGTAATTACCTGGTTATTCCTTTCCATTCTTTTTTTATTGCGGGTGAAACGTTTCCGGAAATCTGCATTTCGGGCTGTGGATAATTTTTCGGGAAGCAGGACCATTGAAGGCTGCACTTCAGCCCTGGTCTGTGTGCTCATCCCGGGCAGTGAATAAAACTGGACAGGGACTTCAACCAGACTCAGAGTCTTAAAAGGATATTTTGTTGAAAAATTTATTTCCAGGTCTCTCATAATACCTTCTACAAGCAGTGGCAGAGTGTCTTTTAATTCTGCAAGATCTTTTTTGTAATAATCATGCCCTGAAAAAAAATGAGTGACATATTTTATTGTATCAACAATCAGTGTATCTGTTCTGTAATCACCAATAACAAGTGTCAGTCCGGTAAGGGGGGATTCAGGAGTGAAAACAAAACAACCATTCTCAACCTTCATGATTCCCTGCGATATCGGTTTAAGTCCATTCCCTGGTTTCACGCGCAAAGTATAGTTGGTAAAGTCAATTTTTATTCTTACTGGATTGGAAGGATAATAATTTAATCCGGGTACAGGATACCATTGACTCTCAGGGGTTAATAACACATATTCACTGGTCAGAAAGGCTTGCCGCTTATTCACATTCAGCATGGCGATCTGATAAGAATGCTCTTTAAGGTTATCAACATAATCAGGATAGCAGAAAGACTCATCAATTGAACCTGAATAAAAAATCACCAGGCTATCGGATTCTCCGGGACCAAGAGGTTTCAGCGGATCTATTTCAATAATATGATTTGTCTTTTTAAAATAAAGCTTTTCCCCGTTGTATGCTATTTCACTCACATCCAGTCGCGAATTCAGTGAAAACAGGTATTTGTCGACCACCGTCTGGTTATCATTTGTAAATTTCAGTCTTGCAGATGCTGTGATTGAATTACCATTGTGTGTTAACTCAATTTCAGCATCAGTTAAGCTTACAAAATCCCTGTTTTCGAATTGTCTGTTGGTCTCAATTACAATATTTTTTTCTTCGATATTTGTTATATAAATTGAGTATGTATTTAATCCGCATATCGCTGCCCCTGTAATAAACAGGAACATAAATAGATAACTCAGGCCGGTAAGAAGCTTTGATTGGGGTAATCGCTTAAATATCAATACGGTGGCCATTACAAATGCCATGCCCAGAAAGAAGTAAAACAAACGCTGGTTCAGGATCAGGTTAGTATTGTCGAAGCCAATGATCCCTGATTTGAAAACAGGAATGCCGAATGCCATATAGTCAAATAAGAATCCTGATCTGTGCCAGAGCCAGAACATATCTAGAGCAGCAATTCCAAGAAGAAGAAGAAAGGTAATAGCCTGGTTCCTGATGACTGACATTAGCATAAAAGCAAATCCGAGGCTGAATATTAATGTAGGCACGCATATTATGAGCAGGTACCATAGATATGACATCCAGTCTACAGACATGTTTTTTGAAATGATGTTTATCATCATACCGACGGAGAGGATAATTATATCGAGTCCGATAAAAAGTCTCAGGATCCCCAGCGTCTTTCCCATGATGTATTCGAAATTTGACATTGACCTGGTATAGAGAACCTCATTTGTGTCGACCTTTTTATCCCTTTTCAGAAAATCTGCAGAGAGAAATATAACAACAATTGCCTGACCGATATTTAAAATGTACAGATTCAGCAATGGCAGGGATGATGGAATAGAGACCAGCTCCCAGTCTTCATCCCCTATTGGCGAGTAGATGGCTATATTCATAATAGTCAGTATGAAAAGAGCACCAATTGAAAAAAGCCTGAAAAACCAGCTTCTCCTCAGTATTGTTGCTTCATACTTCGCAACGGTTCTAATATTATGAAAAGGTGTCACCATTATTTCGCGCCTGTAACTATTCAATTAATTCAGCGTGCATCTTATGTTCCATGTAATATACATAAGCATGTTCAATATTCGGAGTAATTTCTGTTGATTTGAATTCAGGAATATCTTCTGAAACAACCTGTACTTCCCAGCCCGATTCGACAGGAATTGTGGAAATTATGTCGTAACGTTCCTTGATCGTTTCATATTCATAAGGAGTTAGATTTAGTTTAAAGACATGACCTTCAGCGTGTTTAATAAGATTTTCAGGAGGTCCTTTAAAAACAAGTTCTCCTCGGTTTAACAATGCCATTCCCTGGCATGTGGAGGAAATATCCCCAACAATATGAGTTGATAGAATTATTGTTACGTCGTTCTGGCTAAGCTGGGAAAGGATATTTCTGAACCTTATCCTCTCATCAGGATCAAGCCCGGTGGTGGGTTCGTCAACGATAATGATCCGCGGATCAGCGATAAGAGCCTGTGCAATACCCAGCCGTCGTTTCATACCGCCCGATAGTTTGTTAGCCGGGCGGTCGCGTACTTCAAGCAATCCTACCTGATCAAGAAGCCTGTCAACCTCCCGGAGCCTCTCATTTTTATTTTTCAGGCCGGCAAGCGACCCTGAATAATCGAGAAATTCCCAGGTCCTGAGTGATGTGAAAAACCTGAAATCCTGAGGCAGGTATCCCAGTTTGCTGCGAAGCTCCTTTCTTTGTTTTTGAATATCCCTGTTATCAATCAGAACCACCCCCGATGTAGGTTTCATCAGTGTGACAATTATTCTCATGAGGCTCGATTTTCCGGCACCATTGGGACCAAGAAGACCGAACATCCCCGTTCCGAATTCAAGGTTGATATCTTTTAACGCATGGTTGCCGTTAGGATATATTTTATTCAATCCCTGAATCTCAATTTTCATTCTTCCGGTGTGCCGTTTAGGTGTTTAGTAGCGGGTAATAACATAATAAAGACGAAATTTCTTTCAAATGCTGCTTGTATTGATATTAATATTTTAAATTTTTTTGGTGTTTCTTGCGCTTTAGTGTCTGTTTCTTTTGCCATCAAGACACCAGGACGTGAAGTTACATAAAGGATTTATGTTGATATAGTCTTGTTCTAAACAAATTCATATTTTTGTAAGTTAATAATTCATAAAAGTGGCATTTAAAACAAACAAGCGAAAGATAATAAACGATCCGGTCTATGGATTTATTAACATTCCGGGTGATTTTATTTTTGATCTTATTGAGCATCCCTGGTTTCAGCGACTGAGAAATATCAGGCAACTGGGTCTCACAAGCTTTGTTTATCCCGGTGCTGTTCACAGCAGGTTTCAACATTGTCTTGGGGCCCTGCACCTTATGGATAATGCACTGCGGACTCTCAAAGGCAAAGGTGTTGAAATAACACCCCAGGAGGAAGAAGCTGTTTTAACAGCCATACTTCTGCATGATGCAGGTCACGGACCCTTCTCGCATGCGCTTGAGACCTCCATAATAAATGGCATTTCCCACGAGGATCTTTCTCTGCTCATGATGAAGAAACTGAACGAAACCTATAATGGGAAGCTTGATCTCGCGATAGAGATTTTCAAAGGGACATATCACAGGAAATTCATGCATGAACTGATTACAGGTCAGATAGATATGGATAGACTGGACTATTTGCGGAGGGACAGTTTCTTTACCGGGGTTATTGAAGGATCCGTTGGTTCCGACCGGATCATACGGATGCTTAATGTTGTTGACGACAGCCTTGTAATAGATGAAAAGGGGATATATTCCCTTGAGAAATTCCTTATAGCACGGCGGCTTATGTACTGGCAGGTATATATGCATAAAACGGTACTTGCTTCTGAAAATCTGCTCGTAAAGATCCTGCAACGGGCAAAAGAACTCGCAGGAGAAGGACACGACCTGTATGCCACACCGGCCCTGAAGTTCTTCCTGTATAACGGGATAGGTCCCGATGATCTGTTAAGAGACGGGAATTTTACTCCCGGGCTTATTGCTTCCGCATTTACAAGGCTTGACGATTCTGACGTCCTGGTCTCAGCTAAATACTGGGCTGACAGCTCCGACAGGGTACTGTCTGATCTTTCCGCCAGGTTGATGAAAAGGGACCTGCTTGCAATAGAATTGCAGAATGAACCGTTTCCTGAGGAAAGAGTGAATAAGTTTAAAGCTATGACAGCCGAAATGACAGGTTTAGATTTGGAATTAACAGGATATTATGTTTATACAGGCAGTATTTCAAACCTGGCATATGCTCCCGGTGCCCCTGAGGTAAAAATATTGCTTAAGTCAGGAAAAACAACAAACATCTCTTCTGTCTCGGAAATGTTCGACCACAGATTTTTGTCAGAAAGAATTACAAAATATTTCCTTTGTTACCCGAAAGAATGCAGATAACTTAATAATCAGATCATGGAATTTACAGCAGCAACAATTGCCGGATTTCTGAAAGGTGAAATTGTAGGGAATCCCGACGTCATTGTAAACACGATAGCAAGGATTGAGGAAGGGCAGGAAGGTGCTCTCTCATTTCTAGCAAATCCCAAATATGAACCCTATCTCTATACAACAAAATCATCTGTTGTGCTGGTTAACAGAAACCTGGTGCTGACTACAAGTGTAAAAGCTACACTTATTAGGGTGGATGATGCTTATAAGTCGTTTGCCGCGCTTCTCCAGATGGTTAGCAAAGCAAAACCTAAGAAAAAAGGTATTCACCCAACTGCTATAATTGAACCGACAACTGTAACCGGGAAAGATATTTACATAGGAGCATATGCCTATTTAGGTGAGAACTGCAAAATAGGTGATAATTGCCTGATTTATCCCCATGTTTATATTGACGACAACACGGTGATTGGGAATAATTGTGTTTTATATTCCGGTGTTAAAATCTACCATGAATGTGTTCTTGGTGAGGGTTGTACTATACATGCAGGGACAGTTATCGGGAGTGACGGTTTTGGATTTGCACCGCAATCTGAAGATGAATTCATGAAAATCCCGCAACTCGGGAATGTCATTATTGAAGATCATGTCGAAATAGGGGCAAATGTGGCTATTGACCGGGCCACGATTGGTTCCACAATAATACATAAAGGAGTGAAGCTTGATAATCTGATCCAGATAGGACATAATGTCGAAGTAGGTGAAAACACTGTAATAGCAGCACAATCAGGCATTGCAGGTTCGACAAAACTTGGAAGGAATTGTATGATCGGAGGGCAAGTGGCCTTTGCAGGACATAGCAAAATTGCGGATGGGGTAAAAATAGGCGGGCAGTCAGGAATACCGGGAAATATAAGAAAAGAGAATGCTGTCATGACTGGCTGTCCTGCCATAGACCATGTAAATTTTCTGAAGTCATCGGTAATCTTTAAAAAACTACCCGAACTGAAGGCTAAAATCGATGTCCTTGAAAAGAAGATTGAATCAATGGACCGGGAATAGGTTAAGATGCTGGTTTAATGAAATTATCTTATATTTACACCGTTATGGGCTATTTTGTTAGCTTGTTCTGGTTTTTTTTGTTTTTTTTGTAGCGAAATTCAGATTTAGCTCATGAGCCAAAAACAGAGAACTCTTGGAAGGGAAATAAGTCTTCATGGTAAGGGATTACATTCCGGGATCAATGTAACACTGACATTAAAACCGGCACCTGCTGATCATGGATATAAATTCTGCAGGGTGGATCTTCCGGAGAAACCTGTGATTGAAGCTCTTGCTGATTATGTTACAGATGCATCGAGGGGAACGACACTGGTTCAGAATAATGCATCAGTTGCCACAATTGAACATGTTCTAGCAGCTTTGCACGGAATGCAGGTTGATAATGCCCTGATTGAACTTAACGGACCCGAAGCTCCGATTATGGGAGGCGGTGCAACTAAGTTTGTTGAGGCTATCAAGGAGGCCGGAATAGTTGATCTGAAAGAGGAGAGAAACTACTTTGTTGTAAAGCAGAAGTTAACTTATTCTGATGAGGAACATGGTATCGACCTGATGGTTTATCCCGATGACCATTTCAGCATAAATGTACTTATTGACTACAACAGCAAGATCCTCGGCAACCAGTATGCCATACTTGATTCAATAAATGACTTTGAAAAGGAGATAGCTGATAGCCGCACATTTGTCTTTTTCCATGAACTGGAACCCCTGCATGATATGGGACTCATTAAAGGGGGAGATCTCGACAATGCCGTGGTTATCCTTGAAAAAGAGGTGGAACAATCGGAAATTAACCGTATTGCAAAGCTTTTTAACAGACCGGGAATAAACAAACACACTGCCGGAATTCTCAACAATACCGAGCTGCATCATCCAAATGAACCTGCCAGGCATAAGCTTCTTGATATAATGGGCGATCTTGCTCTTGTCGGACACCCTATCAAGGGAAAAGTTGTTGCCACTCGACCAGGTCATTTTGCCAATACAAGACTGGCACAAATAATGAGACAGGAGATGAAAAAAACTATCTCCAAACATAGCATACCAGTCTATGATCCCTCATTACCTCCAATCTATAATCTTGAAGAGATACAAAAACGCCTGCCCCACAGAGCCCCATTCCTCATGGTGGATAAAATAATTGCCATGGATGAGAATTCAGTTGTGGGTATTAAGAATGTTACTTTCAATGAACCTTTTTTCCAGGGTCATTTCCCTGATGAACCTGTTATGCCAGGCGTGCTGATTGTTGAAGCACTTGCTCAGTCAGGAGGAATACTGGTTTTAAGCGGCGTTGATGAACCGGAGAAATATTCTACATATTTTCTTAAGATCGACAAACTTAAATTCAAGCAAAAGGTTGTTCCCGGTGATACGATAATCCTGAAAATGGAACTCATTGAGCCTATGCGCCGTGGAATAGTAGCCATGTACGGCCAGGCATTTGTCGGCAACAACCTGGTAGTTGAAGGGGAACTGGTGGCCCAGGTAATCAAAAACAAATAATGTATCAATGATCGCAGAATCAACCTTTATTCATCCTGATGCCAGGATAGGTGTAAATGTAAAAATTGAACCGTTTACGTATATTGCCGGTAATGTTGTTATCGGGGACGAAACCTGGATAGGTCCGAATGCAGTAGTCCTTGACGGGGCAAGGATTGGCAGGAATTGCAAAATATTCCCAACTGCCGTTATATCAGCGATTCCCCAGGATATGAAGTTCAGGGGAGAAGATTCAACCACAGAGATCGGAGATAATACTACATTACGTGAGGGAGTCACCGTAAACCGTGGTACAGCGGCAGCCGGCCGTACTATCATCGGGGAGAACTGCCTTCTCATGGCTTACACACATGTTGGCCACGATTGCCAGCTGGAGAGGCATTGTATACTTGGAAATTCCGCCGGCCTGGCTGGCGAAGTAAAAGTAGGGGAATGGGCTATACTGAGTGCGGGAGCTCTTGTTCACCAGTTTGCACGTATTGGTGCTCATGTAATGATAGGAGGTGCTTCAAAGGTGCGTACCGATGTCCCTCCGTTCATTAAAGCAGACAGAGATCCGCTCTCTTTCATGGGACTTAATTTCATAGGGCTGACAAGACGAGGATTTGAAAAGAAGAGAATAGATGAAATACATAATATTTACAGGGTAATATACCAGATGGGTATGAATATCTCACAAGCCCTGGAACATATTGAGAAAGAATTCAAACCATCACCCGACAGGGATTATATCATTGACTTTATAAGAAATTCAGAAAGAGGCATCATTAGGGGGCCTAGATAAATTCTTTTTTACCACAGATTACATAGACTAACACGGATTTAATCAGTGTTCTTATCCGTGATCCCCGTGGTAAAATAATTCCTGGAGATTATATATATACAATATCCCTTCCAAAAGGATTCAATGCTATTGCCGTTAGTTTAAAATGCTGCAAACCGAAAGGGATACCGATGATGGTGATGCAAAGTAATAATCCGAAAATTGCGTGGGTCACGGCGATCCATATTCCTCCGCAGATAAGCCATAGCACATTCATTAAAATATAGAGACAGCCTGATGCTCGTGGATGAACACGCGTATCACGGCCGAAAGGCCATATTGCAAGAGCTCCCATTTTAAGTGTCTGAATGCCGAAAGGGATACCGACAATGGTTATCATGAGAGCAATGCTTCCGATAAAATACTCGATGGCAATCACAATGCCTCCAAAGATCAGCCAGATAAGATTACCGATTATGCTCATTTCACTAGCTTTATTCGAGGATAACAGTTTTATCCTTAGGATATTTCACTGAATAGGTCAGGACTATCTTCCTGGTTTCCTGCGGTTTGACGGCCAGGTCCCATTTTATTTCGCCGGTTTGCTGATTATGCCGGCCCCCGGTCAACTCAACAGCCTCTACGGTTATCCCGCTGTTTGATGATATAGGGATCTGGTCATTCACTGTTATATTAATCGGATTCGGTTTGTTGTTCCTTATTGTGATCAGGAATGAATATGTCTCAGTCTTGTTTGTGCCGATTACTCTCTTACTCGTATAATCCTGCCGTTTTTCCCTTTTTACGAGGATGCTGTTATCAGTTCCCAGTGATATTGTCAGTGTATCAGAAAGCTGGTTTACATTGAGGCTGGATTTACCGACAAATGTATTTTCGAAATAAAGAGTTGCTTCACCGCTCTGCAGGCTCTGCTCGGCCCAGTTTGAGATATTCCCTGTAAGATAGGCATGGGGAAATAACTTGGGTACTGTCATGTATTTGTACTCAGCAGGTATCGTTGTCCGTTGTATCTCTATTGTCTGTATTTTCCCGTCAGATTCTATTGTATAGGGTATTGCAACATCAAAGGTAATGGTTGTTTCACCGACCTGTTTCTCAACAGTTATGGGAGCTGCCTCTGCCTCCTCAGCTCTTGCCATCTTCATATTATCTGCAGCAATTTCCATGACCATAGGAGCCTGGGTCCTTGCTCCTGAAGCTTTTGCCCTTATTATTGGCATGGGTGTGAAGTAGTCTATGAACCATGGGTAGAGAACAGGCACATCACCGGCAATCCATGGTGTTGCATTTGAAAAGCTCAGCTTTACATCTTTCCATGTGATGCCGGTATTCTGAAAAAGATTTGCTTTGTAGAAAATATTTACAGGTTTTGTGATGTCATCCACCCTGATATCGTAAGTAGGATACCAGCCCGCATTGGAAACAACATAGTTTATTGTCAGCTTTCCGGAGACTGTTTTTTCTGAACTTACCGAAATGGAGATCTCGCCTGATGGCAGCTGCTGTTTGCCAATTCGGTCGGAGATCTGTTTCTGGAGGGCTGCAATCTGTTTCTCATAATCCTTTATGAGCCTGTTCTTTTTCAGGATAGTTGTTGTAACCTGGTCCATGTTGCTGGTATACAGATCCATAACGCTTTTTAGTTGCTCGACCGAGAAAGTTGTTTCCTTGACAAGGATAGCCCTGTTGGCTACGAGAAATGCCTCCTTTTCTTTAAGCACGCTGATGGCAGCCTTTTCATCTTCAACCTTTATTTGGAAGGCTTCAATCTGACTTCTGATGTTCTTTATTTCCGGCAGCTCCTCGAGGTTTTCAAGATAATTATTCTGGTGGTTCACCGACATGATCATAAAATTACCATATCCTTTCACCTGAATGCTCCGGGCATCAATATAGGGTGAAAGATCCTCCAGCTTCAGAAGTGTATTCCCTCCGGGTATGTTGACAGTCGTTTCGTGAGTTATCTGGGCCCTGTCATGGTAGACAGTTACATGCTTTAAAACGGCCTTAATCTCTTTTTCGGTATCAGCCGAGAGATACTGGAATGTTGCCACGGATAATACTAAAATGAAGAGTAGCTTTTTCATAATGGAAATATTTATTTTAGATAATAAAGGTAAGTCTTTTGGATCAATTATTCATATTTCGCTGTTATCCCCGTTACCTCTTTATTTGCCCACGGGCAACCGGGTACAGGACAATTAATAATTTTGTGTTCTTTATTATCGGCAGGTTCCCAGCCCATTATGAGGTATAAAGCAAAGAAGCCAATCACATAGGCAACTGCAATATGCCACCCTTTTTTGAGCCAGAGGACCACATCGCGTCCTTCAGGGAACTTGTTGGTAAGGGCCACACCCGCTGATGAACCGAACCATACCATCGATCCTCCGAATCCTACTGCATAGGCCAGCATGCCCCAGTCGTAATGACCCTGGTCGAGGCATAATTTTGTAAGCGGGATATTGTCAAAAACCGATGACAGGAAACCAAGTAAAAAGGCAGACAGCCACGAAGCATCGGGTAATTCTTCTACCGGCATCATGGAGGCACTCATTACAAGACAGAGAAGAAAGATGGTCCCTTTTATGGCACCTGGGACCTCCTTCCATGGCACTTTTATTAATAATGTACTGATGGCCAATGCAACCCATACACCAAGCGCAGGCATATCATATAAAATATTGGATAAAATTGCCCCGATGAGTATTAGCAAAACAGCTATAATTCTCTTCCAGTCGATCTTTATTCCTCTTGAAGGATTTTTCTGTATACGATGAAATTTATCCTGCTGATGTGCACTGATCCAACCAAAAAACAAGAAGGCAAAAATTGCTGCGATAAATGCATGAAGAACGTTTAAAGCAGAAACGCCGTCAATCCACATCATTGTGGTTGTCGTATCTCCCAAAACGCTGCCTGCACCCCCTGCGTTGCTAGAAGCTACAATGGCTGCCAGGTATCCGATGTGTATTTTATTCTTGAAAACAACGAGGGCGATAGTGCCTCCTATAAGCGCTGCTGCAATATTATCGAGGAAAGCTGACATTATAAAAACAAATATCAGGAGAAATAAAGGTCCTTTCCAGTCATTTGGCAGATATTTGGGAAGGATATTGGGAACATGGGAATCTTCAAAGATCTTTGCCAGAACAGCAAATCCGAGAAGCAATCCAAGAAGATTAAGTAATATGCCCCATTCACCTTGTCGGAGTTCAACATATTTCAATTGGCCAACAAAAGATGTCTCGCCGAATATATGTTCGGACAGATGAAATCCGGGATCGAATATGAATTTATAAATAATAAGTACCGTTACTCCGGTAACAGCCACCACAAAAGTATGCTTGTGGAATAATGCCACTCCAAGCAGAATCAATCCGAAGATTATAAATTCAATTCTTACAGGACCAAGAGATGGCGGATCGCCAGTTGAAGCAAAAGTAAAGACCGGTATTAACGTTAAAAGGATAAATAAAAAAGCCTTTTTTAAGGCTTTATTCCTGAAATTTAATCTATTGGTAAACATTAAGACAGGGATTTTCCCGGTTTTTATTCGCCAAAAATAGTCAAAAATCCCTAAAGAAAAATTATTTAATTAATTCATGGTATTCAATTAGCCCTTTTTCAAGGTATGCATCAGGTTGACCTGCCATCGGGCATCCGGGAACGGGACAGTTGATGATCTTATGTTCTTTATTGTCGGCAGGTTCCCATCCCATTATAAGATATAATACGAAAAATCCAAAAATATAGGCTACGGCAATGTGCCATCCCTTTTTTACCCAGAGTACGACATTTCGCGCTTCGGGAAATTTGTTTGTTATTGCTACTCCTGCCGAGGAGCCGAACCATACCATTGATCCTCCAAAGCCCACAGTAAATGCGAGCATACCCCAGTCGAAATGACCCTGGTCAAGGCATAGTTTTGTAAGAGGTATATTGTCAAACACTGCCGACAGGAATCCAAGTGCCAATGCAGTTACCCACGAAGCATTTGGCAGCTCTTCCACAGGCATCATCGAGGCACACATTACCAGGGAAAGCAGGAAAACAGTGCCTTTAAATGCTCCCGGAACTTCACGCCATGGAACGGGTCTCAGTATAAAACCCAGTACAATGGCGATCCAGACTCCAAGGGCCGGCATGTCATACAAAATATTTGAAATTATTGCACCGGCAAGAATAAGAAGAACATGAACAAGCTTTAACCAGTCGATTTTGATATCAGCCGGGGCATCCGGCTGGATCCTCTTGTATTTATCCTGTTGATGAGATCCAAACCAGGCAAAAAACAACATTGCAACAATTGCTGCGATATAAGCATGTAAAACGTTAACTGCAGAGACGCCGTCAATCCACATCATAGTAGTTGTGGTATCACCTAAAACGCTTCCGCTGCCTCCGGCATTGCTCGCTGCTACCATTGCAGCAATATATCCTATATGGACTTTATTCTTGAATACTACAAGAGCAATTGTCCCTCCGATCAAAGCAGCAGCAATGTTATCAAGGAAAGATGAGAGTATAAAAACAAATATAAGGAGGATAAAAGGACCCTTCCAATCGTTAGGAAGGTATCTTGGCAGCAATTCAGGAACTCTCGACTCTTCAAAGATCTTTGAGAGCACAGCAAATCCAAGTAACAATCCCAGGAGATTTAACAGGATACCCCACTCCCCCTCTCTCAGCTCCTTGTTCATAAGCTGTTCGCCAAATGGCGTTGTTCCGAACAGATGCTCCCCAAGATGAAAACCCGGATCAAAAATGAGTTTAAATGTCAGCAGAACAGTAAGGCCGGTTACTGCAACCCGGAAGGTATGCTTGTGAAAAAGGGCAACCCCCAGCAGTATCAGACCGAATATAATAAATTCGATACGGACCGGACCCAAAGAAAGTGCTTCCCCTCCTGATGCAAATAAACATACCGGCGTAAACACTGACAACAGGAGCAGAAATAATCTTCTGTTGTTCTTCAGGAAAAAGTTGCGGGTGAGGTTGTACATAAAAGCGGAGTTTAACCGATATGTCTGTCTCTTATCAGGGCGCCAAATTAGATATATTTTCAGAAAAAAATATAATATCAGAGATGTTTTTTAATACATTACATGCAGAAGAAATTTAGATGCAGATACGCAGATAATCTTAATAATTTAATAATTTTGCATGCTTATTTAGATTAAATTTAATTTACCTCAAACAATTCGGGTTTTGATTAGTTTATACTTAGGGGTTAAGGTACGTATTGAAAATGGAGAAAGATCAGGATAAGATATTAAATGATGTAACCTCAGGTGAATACAAGTATGGTTTCTATTCCGATATTGAAATGGAACAGATTCCCAAAGGTCTTAATGAAGATATTATCCGGGCCATTTCAGAAAAGAAAAGTGAACCAGGCTGGCTCCTTGAATTCCGCCTGAAGGCTTTCCGCCACTGGCAGACCATGAAGATGCCGCAATGGGCAAACCTGAAAATTCCTACGATTGCATACCAGGATATTATCTATTATGCGGCTCCAAAGAAAAAAGCATCATCGGAAAGCCTTGATGATATTGATCCCGAACTTAAAAGAACATTCGACAGGCTCGGAATACCTCTTGAAGAACAGAAATACCTTACGGGAGTTGCTGTTGATGCTGTAATGGACTCTGTATCGGTAAAAACAACATTCAGGGAAACACTTGCAGAATCAGGTATAATTTTCTGCTCGTTCAGCGATGCAGTAAAGGAATATCCCGAACTTGTTAAAAGATATCTTGGAACTGTCGTACCGTACACCGATAATTTCTTTGCCTCACTCAACTCGGCAGTCTTCAGCGACGGATCATTCTGTTACATACCGAAAGGAGTGAGATGCCCGATGGAACTTTCAACATATTTCAGGATTAATGCCGCCAATACAGGTCAGTTCGAAAGGACACTGCTTGTAGCCGATGAGGAAAGCTATGTGAGTTATCTCGAAGGTTGTACAGCTCCAATGAGGGACGAAAACCAGCTTCATGCTGCAATAGTGGAGATCATTGCTGAAAATAATGCAGAGGTGAAGTATTCAACAGTTCAGAACTGGTACCCGGGTAATAAAGAGGGGAAAGGCGGGATATTCAATTTTGTCACCAAAAGAGGTCTTTGCCGGGGCGATAACTCAAAGATATCCTGGACACAGGTTGAGACAGGATCGGCAATTACATGGAAATACCCCTCATGTATTCTTCGCGGTGATAATTCAACCGGCGAATTTTATTCAGTTGCCGTTACAAACAACCACCAGCAGGCGGATACGGGATCCAAAATGATACATATAGGCAGGAATACAAAGAGTACGATAGTGTCAAAAGGGATATCGGCCGGTGAGGGGCAGAACAGCTACAGGGGACTGGTGAAAGTTCTGAAGAATGCCTCGGGTGCAAGAAATTTTTCTCAGTGTGACTCGCTTCTTCTAAGTGATAAATGCGGTGCACACACCTTTCCTTACCTGGAGGTTGATAACCAGACAGCCATTGTTGAGCATGAAGCAACAACATCAAAGATAGGTGAGGATCAGATATTTTACTGCAACCAAAGAGGTATCTCCACAGAAGATGCAATAGGACTCATAGTAAACGGATATGCCCGGGAGGTGATCAACAAACTGCCTATGGAGTTTGCCGTTGAAGCACAAAAGCTTTTGCAGATAAGCCTTGAGGGCAGTGTTGGGTAGAGAAGATAAAAGACTAAACAATAACAATATAATGCTGATTATTAAAGATTTACATGCTGCTATTGACGGGAAGACAATCCTGAAAGGTATCAGTATTGAAGTTAAGCCGGGAGAGATACATGCGATCATGGGGCCGAACGGTTCGGGTAAAAGTACTCTTGCCGCAGTTATTGCAGGGAGGGAATTCGTTGAGGTAACCGGGGGAACTGTAACTTTTGAAGGGAAAAACCTGCTGGAAATGGCTCCCGAAGACCGGTCGAAAGAGGGAATCTTCCTGGGATTCCAGTACCCGACCGAAATACCGGGCGTGAGTATGGTCAACTTCATGAAAACAGCAGTCAATGAGCACAGAAAACATAAAGGTCTTGAACCACTTTCCGCATCGGAATTCCTGAAACTCATGCGTGAGAAAAAAGAGCTGGTTGAAATTGATTCCAAACTGGCCAACAGGTCTGTTAATGAGGGTTTTTCCGGCGGAGAGAAGAAGAAGAACGAAATATTCCAGATGTCAATACTCGAACCGAAACTTGCAATTCTTGATGAGACCGATTCAGGGCTTGATATAGATGCTCTCCGCATTGTGGCAAACGGAGTTAACAAGCTCAAACGTCCTGATAATGCAACAATAGTTATTACTCATTACCAGAGACTTCTTGATTATATTATTCCGGATGTCGTGCATGTTTTATATGACGGCCGGATAGTTAAGACAGCAGGGAAGGAGCTTGCCATGGAACTTGAGGCAAAGGGATATGACTGGATCAAACAGAATATTAAGAAGAATGAACTCTCATGAATAATCTTCGCAAAAGCTCTGACCGGTTTATAACCCTTTATGATGATAACATAAAGAGGATATCGGAAAATTCCGCTCCCTTTATTAACTCATTTCGTGAAGAGGCAATTGCTAATTTTGTTAAAACAGGGATCCCAACACGGAAAAATGAAGACTACAGATATACAAACCTGGATGCCTGGTTTAAGCACGAATATAAAAACTATTTTATTCCTGATAAATCAGATTTTGAAAAAGCAGAGGAATTCAGATGCGATGTCACAGATCTTGATACATATGGAATAGTCCTTCTTAATGGCTTTTATCCGACAATAAACGGCAAATTAAAGGAACTGCCCGGCGGCATACAGATTGGCAGCCTTAACGAAGCTGCAAAAAAATTCAACGGCAGGATCGAAAAACATTTTGGGAAATATTTAAACGGGAACAATGACGGACTGGTTCACCTTAATACAGCAATGGCCTCCGATGGTGTTTTTATATATGTCCCGGCTGGAACAACCCTTACAAGACCGGTGCAGGTAGTCAATCTTGTCCAGTCTGATGAGGATATGTTCAACCAGCACCGTAATCTTATAATTGTTGAGGATAATGCCGATTTCACACTTATTATATGCGACCATACACTCTCTCCTAACAAATTCCTTACAAATGCTGTCACTGAAGTATTTGTTGGCGAGAATGCTCATTTCGATATTATGCGAGTGCAGAACGAACACAACAATGCATGCAAGATCACACATACTTTTATTCACCAGGAAAAGAACAGCCATGTATCTTCAAATAACATAACCCTTCACGGTGGACTTGTCCGTAACAGCACCTATCACTATCTGGGAGGAGAGGGAGCTGAAAGCAACTCCTACGGGTTATTTCTTACTGATAAATGGCAGCATGTGGATAATTATGTTAATGTCGACCATGCATTCCCCAATTGCATGAGCAATCAGCTTTTCAAAGGGGTGCTTGATGAAATGTCAACAGGAGCCTTCAACGGAAGAATATATGTTCACAAGAATGCACAGGGAACCGTGGCATACCAGAAAAACAATAACATCCTGCTCAGTGATGATGCAAAAATGGACACCAAGCCGCAGCTTGAAATATATGCTGATGATGTTAAATGCAGTCATGGGGCAACAGTCGGCAGACTCAATGATGATGCCCTGTTCTATATGCAGTCACGGGGGATAAGCAAACGTGAAGCCTTGCTTATGCTTATGTTCGGATTTGCACATGAGGTAATACGCAATATAAAAGTTGAAGCCTTACAGGAAAGAATGGACAACCTTGTAATGCAGCGCCTGAAGGGAGAACTGTCGCGCTGTGCCAGCTGTATGGTTAAATGCGGTAATATGTAAAACTGTGAAAAGCATCTCGGAAATAAGAGCCGACTTCCCGATACTTGGAAGGAAAATATATGATAAGCCACTCGTATATTTCGACAATAGCGCTACAACACAGAAACCTTTATCTGTGATAAATGCTGTAAATGAGGTGTTTACAACATATAACAGCAATATACACAGGGGAGTGCATGCATTGAGCGATCAGGCCTCGGAAAAGTATGAAGATGCCAGGGAAAAGGTACGCTCTTTCATCAATGCCGAAGGAAAGGAAGAAATTATCTTTACGACAGGAACAACAAGCTCAATAAACGGTATCGCGTTTTCATTTGGTGAACGATATATAAAAACCGGCGATGAGGTCATTATCAGCCACCTTGAACATCATTCCAATATTGTACCCTGGCAGATGATGTGCGAACGTAAAGGTGCAAAACTTCGTGTGATACCGATAAATGATGCAGGAGAAATACTATTCGATGAATACCTGAAGCTGCTCTCTCCCAAAACTAAGATTGTTGCCGTTACACAGGTGTCAAATGCACTGGGCACGATCCTTCCCATAAAAAAAATTATCGACACCGCTCATTCAATGAATATCCCTGTGCTGATTGACGGTGCCCAGGGCATCCAGCACGGACTGGTTGATGTTATTGAGATGGACTGTGACTTTTATGCTTTCTCAGGCCATAAGATATATGCTCCAACAGGTATAGGCGTGCTGTACGGTAAAACAAAATGGCTTTCTAAATTGCCGCCATACCAGGGAGGTGGCGACATGGTGGCAAATGTGACATTTGAAAAGACTACCTATAATGAGCTTCCCTTTAAATTTGAAGCAGGAACGACAAACTTTGCCGGTGCAATAGGCCTTGGCGCCGCCATAGATTATGTAAAATCGATAGGCCTCAGGGATATTGAAAAAAGAGAACAGGAGCTTCTGTCTTATGCAACTGAAAGACTCTCTGCGATCAAAGAACTGAAAATATACGGGATCTCCAACAGGAAGATCCCGGTTATCTCGTTCCTGCTTGAAAATATACACCAGTATGATACGGGAATGGTTCTTGACAAGCTGGGTATTGCCGTTAGAACCGGCACCCACTGCGCCCAGCCGATAATGGAACGTCTTGGTATTGAAGGAACCGTAAGAGCATCAATGTGTTTCTATAATACCATGGAAGAGATCGATACTCTTGGCACGGGTATTGAAAAAGTGGTTAAGATGTTTTCAAAATAAGTAAAATGTCAGTTAACGAAGTTCAGGATACTATCATTGAGGAATTTTCTGCTTTTGAAGATTGGATGGATAAATACGATCTGCTTATAGATTTCGGTAAAGAACTACACGAAATTGATCCCCTCTTCAAAGTGCACGATTACCTTATTGATGGCTGCCAGTCAAAAGTATGGCTTCATCCGGAATTTAACGGCAACAAAATCAAATTCACAGCCGACAGTGATGCATTAATTACACGGGGCCTCGTTGCACTCCTGATCAAAGTCCTTACTGACCGAACTCCTGATGAAATAATCTCAGCCGACCTCTATTTCATCGACAAGATAGGATTGAAGCAGAACCTTTCTCCAACCAGGTCAAACGGATTACTCTCAATGATCAGGCAGATGAAACTGTATGCCATGGCCTATAAAGCAAAAATTCAAAAGTAAAAATTCAAAATGCAAAATTCAAAACATGGATACTTTTGAAAAGACTAAGGTGGAAAAAAGAATAGTTGAGGTACTCAAGACCATTTTTGATCCTGAGATTCCTGTTAATATTTATGACCTTGGCCTGGTGTATAATATTGGAGTTGATGATGACCATATAGCACATATTCGAATGACTCTTACAGCACCCAACTGCCCTGTGGCAGATCAGCTTATAGAGGAGGTAAAACATAAAGTGATGGGTATAAAAGGGGTGAAGAAGTGCGATATTAAACTTACTTTCAATCCTCTCTGGGATAAAAGTATGCTAAGCGATGAAGCAAAACTAGAGCTTGGGTTTCTTTAATAAAAACCTATGAAACCCGCATGTATTTGAATACACAACCGAGCTTGCGAGCTCAGCGAAGCTAAACACAATATTATAATAATCAGCTACATGTGGGTTCCATCATACCATTAAAATAAATTATTATATGATGAAAAGAGTAAAGAATAAAAGTATATCGGATTTTATTAAAGAGAAAGCTTTTGAACTTGGATTTGACATCTGCGGCATAGCAAGGATTCGTGCGCTTACGGATCATGAATCTATATTAAAGGCCTGGCTTGAAAAGGGCATGAATGATAAGATGAGCTATCTTGAAAGGGAGC
>CAZHRV010000269.1:0-13600 GCA_964535035.1 uncultured Rikenellaceae bacterium | reverse complement strand
AAACCGGGAGGCAGCCTTTTCTTTTTGGCGGTCCCCCAGGATCGCCATCGGAGAGAAACGGAGATGGCAATCCCTGTATTATTAAACCCCACCGGGGTTTTCCAATATGTTTACGGTCTCTACCCCCGGCTGAAGCCGGGGGTTATTCATATGACGCCACATATGTGGCTATTGGAGGTCTCTACCCCCGGCTGAAGCCGGGGGTTATTCATATGACGCCACATACATGGCTTTTGGTGAGGATATTGCTTTAGATGATTCAATATCGATGCAAATTTTCAACAAAGTATCATTGAAACCATCACCAAGGAAATAATAATTCCGTAATAAAATTGTATTATTTTTATTTTACCTGCTTACGGTATTTAATATATGCAAATGCCGAAAGTGTTATCATGATAATAACGGTCAGATAGACAAATAACGGAACCGGTACAGGGTCTCCTCCTGCATATGAGTGCAGCCCTGACAGGTAATAATTAACCCCAAAGTAGGTCATCAGCACTGATGAGAAAGCAAACAGAGAGAGTATATTAAATGTGTAAATATCCTTAAAACCCGGGATGAGCCGTGAGTGTGTGACGAGTGTGTATACAATGATAGTAATCAACGACCATGTCTCCTTGGGATCCCAGCCCCAGTACCTTCCCCATGATTCATTTGCCCAGACAGCTCCCAGGAATGTTCCGATGGTCAGAAAATATAATCCGAGCGTCAGCGTCCTGAAATTAATAACTGTCAGCTCATCAATAGTGTTTGATATCCTGTCACGGTTCTTGCCGTCTGTCAGAGTCAGCAAAATCAGGTTAATCAATCCAAGAATTGCCCCCAGTCCGAGAAATCCATAGCTGCCGGTAATTACCGAGACATGAAGTGTTAACCAGTACGACTGGAGAACCGGAACCAGATTGGTTATCTCAGGATCCATAAAACTCAGGTGAGCCACCATAAGAGTCATGCCTGCAAGAACTGAGGTAGCTGAAAGAGTAAAAGCAGACCTGCGGCTGAAAATAAATCCTGCCAGCAGTGTTACCCATGAAATAAAAATCATAGATTCATAGCCATTGCTCATAGGTGAGTGACCGGAAATATACCATCGCAAAACCAGACCGAAAGTGTGTAAAAGGAAACCTGCAAAAAGAATCCATCCAAGTATTCTTACAAATCTGAGAATTCCTTTTCTCCCTCTTATTACGCTTATCATCAATATTATAAGCATAAGCAGGCCGGTAGTTGTATAAAAAGGGAATAACCGCTCGAATATCCCAAGCTTATAATAAAGTATCTCTGCTTTTATTTTAAGATCTGATGGTAACCGATAACCGGCAAACCTTTCCTGGTAACCGCTTACCGACTCTGACAACTTACGCGTTGTTGCAATATCATCTTTCTGCAATGCTTCTGCAATAAATGGCATAATATTATGCAGGTAGAGTGAATCTTCACTGCTAACAGCACTTTTAAGCGCCTCCTCAGGAGCCTCCCAGTTCCGGGTTCCATCCTTCAGAGGGAAAATTTTCAAGAAATCGCCGCGATAGATCATGTATTCGATATTTACTCTTTCATCTACCTTCATGATCTCTTTATCCATTTTGTTTCTCTGACCGGGTGGTTTGGAATATACTCTGTTAACATCTTCCGACAATCTGTAGCTGCCTCCTTCCATATCAACAAGGTCTGCAAAAGAGGCCATATTGCTTTTTAAGTCAAGCTTTTTCTGTAGTTCTTTATTTGATACCCTGATTAACTGAACATCCTGCCAACTGGTAAAATCGAGATAAAGCCCCATAAATACCTGTATTGATGAATAACCTTCAAACCTGTTCTCCCTCGCAACTTTACGAAGTATATCACTGCTTAATGTTGATAATGGCTTTGTCCTCCCCTTCTGATCCTGGACAAGCACTTTACCAAATTCTTCGGCGCTCTCCCTGCCGGGGACCAGTTTCTGGCCATATACCCCTGAGAGACCCGGGATAAACAGAAGCAGAAAAACTGCCATAACTCCCTTACGTAACGCGGAATTCCAGGATGCTGCTCTGATTGTACGAAACGAGGAGCTTTTAATTATCAGCGACAGAATAATAAACAGGAAGAGTGATGCATAACCGGTATAAGTTATGATCATACCTGCCGGGTCATGGTTAACTGAAAGTATTGTACCCTGCTCATCCGGGTCGTAAGATGACTGATAAAATCTGAATCCCCTGTATTTAAGAATATTATTCATGAAAATAACAAAAGGTTTTTCGTTATTTTTTGACTCGTCAATTACCGTAACGTCGCTTTTGTAGCCTGAAGGACTCTCCGAACCCGGATAACGTTCAAGAATAAAATCATTAAGTCTGAGGTTAAAAGGGAGTGTTGTTATTTGTAATCCGTAAGTTAATTTGAATTCCAGGTTATCCATCCTGCAAAATCCTTCCGAAATATTTTCCGATAGCCGGTTCCAAAGAATGATGGTTCCCGATGTATCGCCTGAATTAAGACTGAATATTAATGCATTTTGCCCGGTATTCTGCTGATCCGGATTTACAGCTACCGGTTCGATTATGCCGGCTTGCGATATGGTACGCGGAACAATCCTGATATCCTGTACAGTATAGATTTTCATTGGCTCCAGGGCTATTCTCCTGCCCGGGTCTTGTGCCGGATTTTCTTCCTGGTCAATCATGCTCATCTGTCCCATCTCAAAGTATGAACTGATAAAGAAATCTCCGGAATCCATCTCTATCCTGACATCTGTTTCTTCCGGACTTTCAAATCCGATTGAAATATTATGTACTGTTCTTGACTCTCCCCTCTTAAGTACCAATGTTGTACCCTGCGTCATTTCCTGTGTTACGAGTAAAGAGACGACCGGCTCACCTTCAGGATTGTCGGTAACAGATTCAATAGCATTAGGTATCACTGTTGAAAGCATCAGCTCATATCTTTTATCTTCTCCCATTATCTTTTGCCTGAATCTGCCTGTAAAAGAGTATTTCTCTGAATGTGTATTGATAATCGAGCCATTATCATCTGTAACTGAGTAACTTATGTGCTGGTCATTGGAATAACAGGTGTTGACAGCCTCACCCTCCCTTATATGAATCGTCCCTTCCCATCCTGAATATCTTGTTATTCCGGCCCCGATGATCATCAGTATGAACGAAAGGTGGAAAAGTGCAACGGGTATTTTGGACCTCCTGAATAGTTTATTCTTTATCAGCTGTCCGGTAAGATTTGCAGCAAGGAGGAGAAGGATCAGCTCAAACCATCTTGTGTTATATACGAGGTTGCGTGATGCTGAAGGGCCAAAGTCATTTTCGATAAAGGTTGCCGCTGCCATTGAAACTGCAAAGACAACAAAGAGGATACCCATGAAAACTGGTGAAAAAAGGAATCTGGTAATCTTCATATATTCAGATAATTTGTGCGGGCGTTGCATACAACGCCCCAACCAGAACTATTTTTTAAAGGTCCTCATATAATTGACTATATGCCAGATATTCTCGTCGGATACTATGTCCTCATACTTTGGCATTTCTCCCCTGCCGAATTTTGTTTTATAGAAGTGTTCGCCGTCTGTCTGATCCTGGTAATAGGCTCCTGAAAAATCACCGCAAAAGTCCTTGAGAGTCCTGGCTTTAACACCGTCACCCAGGCCTGATCTCCCATGACAGGACGCACAGTACTTAACATAAAGAGTCATACCTGCCTTAATGCTGGTCTCACTTTCAGGAACAGGGTTTTCTATAGTCTTATATTCATCAGGTACAGGCCATGGCTTTACCTGCTGCTGGGCATTTAAATCAAATAAATTCAGCGCTGACAGTAAAATAATAAATGATCCGGTAAATAGCGATCTTAGAATCTTCATATCACAAATTCTGGTTTATCGGTTTAATACAATTTTCATGCAATTTAATGATCTGTCATTCATCACCTCCGTAAAACCCGGTTATTATTCCGCGGAAAAGAGATGTGGGCTTTGGTCCGATCGTACAGGAATAAATGTGAATGATTAAAAACAGCGAAATTAATAATCCCAGGATAATATGCAGAACATCAATAACGATATATGTGCCCTGTCCAAATAACTTTATAAGGGTCATATCGGGTATCATTAAAACTAAACCTGATATAATCAGCAGAGGTAGTGCAAAATACATAATGAGCAGATATGTCACTTTCTGCAGAGGATTAAATTTATTATCAACAGTTACCGGAAACGGTTGCTTTTCGTGCCTGAATATTCCCCATAAGAAATATTTCAGTTGTTTCCCCATATCTGAAAAGAGATTCTTTTCGTTTATTCTGTAATATGTACAATTTCCTGAAACGGCATTACCGATAACAAACCCCAGATAACTGATAGTAAGGATTATAGCAGCAATAATGTGCCATCTTGAAGCACCTGCAAATGCTGCCATCAGTAAAGGATTTTCACTGCCGGCATATTGCATTACTGCTCCTGTTACAATAAGAATGACAATTAAAATTGCATTTAAAAGATGCCATAATCTGACCCAGACAGGATATAAATACATCTCTTCTTCCTTTTTGTTTATTTTTTGATAATCCTTATTAAGATGTGTATCCCGATTATTGCCAACAGTGCAGTAAAGATCTTAAGGCTCAAGTCATCAATTAATCTATATCTGTTCGGCCCTATAATTTTTATTCCGCTTAAACCAGCTTCATCAATTAATGGTTCTGCACTCTCAAAATTCGAATTATTCCTTAACAGGGACGACATGGCAACAGGTTTATCGGAATGACATTCCATACATTCCCTCACTGCATTATCCGAAGATACAATATAATGGGGAACAAGTATATTTTTTCCCAATGTCCCATGACACTCAATACATCTGACACTTTTAAAATGTACTTTTTGTCGGGGAAGCCATTTATGAATCCGTTTAAAATTAACCATATTGTGGTCTGAAAAAAGCTCAAAGGTTTTTTTATTGGAATGGCAATTCATGCATATTGAATTATCATATGCAACTATCTCTGTGAGACTTTTACTGTTTCGTGCCACAATCCTGTAACTATGGGGATCGTGGCAATTCCAGCAGGTAAATCCTTTCTCTTCAAGCCCGTAATGAACACTCTTTCTGTATTCATATTCAATCTCTTCAAATTTAAATTTTGCATAAGCGGGATCGCCTCCATGACAATCAAGACAGTAAAAATGCAACTCGGACTTCAACTCTTCAGGATGAGGATAAATGGCAAAGTCATGTGAGTGGCAGTCAGTACAGCTGAAGCTCTTATGATTCGATTTATAAAATTGTTGTTTACCAAGAATCATCCGGGGAAGCATCAGCCCTCTTTTCTGCCGGCCCGAAACTTCATCAGTATACTCAAATCTCTTCAGTGAATGGCATTTAAAACAACCTTTATTAGTTTCAGCAAAGGGAGAAACATAGCTGATCGTATCCTGCAGAAGAACATTTTCCTTTACAGATCCATATGAAGAAGAAACAGAAAGCAGGAAAAAGACCGGTAACAGCGACCTTAGTTTTAATAATATCATATTCAGAAACTGTAAGAATTGTCCTCAATCAGTTTATCTGCTATCCTTCTCCTGGCTGCTTTTACATTTATCCCTTTTACCCTTGTCAGGTTATCTATTGCTTTGATTAACACAAGTGTGTCCTCGCCGGAGTCAAGTGAATAAACTGCATCACAGGCTGATTTCCTGACAATTTCAGCTGTGTCATAGATATTTACATCAAGAATATCTTTATATACGGCGATGTTATCTTTCATTGTTTCAAGCCTGGCCACCCTGAGTGAAAGAGATTCCGAAACATAGGTTTCCATCATCATATTTGCTATGTTGTTCAGTATTTCCTGCTCATAGATAAGTTTCCTCTCAAATTTCTTTACTGCTACATGTATACAGATAAGGATCACCTTCTTAAAATTGCTTATATATCTTGATTTTTCAACAAAATATTGTTCTTCACGTACTTCACCAGAAGTTAATTTATCTAATTCTTTAAAAAGTGCCTCAGCTTTACCGAAAAGATCGAAATCTCCCTTCATAGCTCTTTTCATTGCTGTGTCAACAACAAGAAACCGGTTTATTTCGTTTGTTCCCTCGAATATCCTGTTAATTCTTGAATCGCGGTAACCTCGTTCCACATCCATTTCCTGGGAATATCCCATACCTCCATGGATTTGTACGGCTTCGTCAGCCACAAAATCAAGCATTTCCGATCCATAAACCTTTAGGATTGCCGCTTCAACTGCGTAGTGGCTGATTGCTTCAATTGTTGCACGCCCTGTATCGCCACAACCTTCTTTCAGTTTGACAATCATATTGTCAATATCTTTGCTGACTCTGTAAACGGCTGATTCTGAAGCAAAAAGTCGTATTACCTGTTCGGCAAGTTTATATTTGATAGCACCAAAAGATGAGATAAGGACACCGAATTGTTTTCGTTCATTGGCATATTTCACCGAATCAGTAATAGTTTTTTTTGCGGCACCTAACACATTTGCTCCCAGTTTAATCCTTCCCATATGAAGGATACTCAATGCGATCCTGAAACCCTCTCCCCTCTTACCCAGAAGATTTTCGACCGGTACTTTCACATCGTTGAAGTATATTTGTGCTGTTGAAGATCCTTTTATCCCCATTTTATGCTCATCGGGGCCGATTACAACTCCAGGGAATTTTGTTTCAATTATAAAAGCACTCAGAACACGGTCAGTATCAATTTTTGCGAATACAATCAGAGTGTCAGCAAAACCTGCGTTGGTAATCCACATTTTTTGTCCGTTAATGATGTAGTGTTTTCCATCTTCAGACAGTCTGGCGTTTGTTTTTCCGGAATTTGCATCGCTTCCTGCACCCGGTTCAGTAAGACAATAAGCTCCGAGAAGTTCTCCTGTAGCAAGTTTCGTGACATAACGCTGCCGCTGGTCTTCGTTTCCATAGTACACCACAGGCAGCGTACCGATACCGCAATGAGCCATATAAGCAACTGAAAATGAATGGCCTGCACCAGTTGTCTCAGCAGCAAGCATCTGGGTAACAAACGATTGTTCAAATCCTCCGTATTTTTCGGGAACACATATACCCATTAAACCAAGTTCACCCGACTTTTTCAGTATACTTTTCATGAGTTCCCTGTTGCCTTTTTCAGTTTCCTCAAGATTTGGATATACCTCCATATCAAGAAAATCCTTGCAGGTCTGGTTTATCATTTTCTGCTCCTCGTTAAATTCTTCAGGAATGAAGATATCTTCCGGTTCAACTTCAGCTACAAGGAATTCACCGCTTTTTAGGACTTTTTTGTTTTCCATTATTCTATATTTATTAAAATTATTGTTCCTTATCAGACTGTTGCTGGTTGCTGGTTTTGCCAACTGCCTGCTGCCAACTGTTTATAATCCCAATGCCTGTGCCACCAATTCTGCAATATCCAGGTTCTTTCTCTCCTCTTCCCTGTTCTTATATTTCAGTCCGTCAGTAAGCATTGTCATGCAAAAAGGGCAGGCAGTAGCAATTATCTCAGCACCTGTTTTAAGAGCATCTTCAGTTCTTTCAATAAAAACTTCCCTGTTACCTTTTTCAGCTTCCTTAAACATCTGTGCTCCGCCGGCTCCACAACATAATGCAAATCTTTTGTTTCTATCCATCTCCACAAAGTCGGCAGTAAGTCTTTTCAGAACTGAACGCGGTTCATCATAGATATTATTTCCTCTGCCAAGATAACAAGGATCGTGATAAGTAATTGTTACATCTTTAAATGATTCGGTATCAAGTTTCAATTTCCCCTCTGCAACATACTTATTAAGGAACTGTAAGTAACTTATTACTTCATATCTGCCTTCAAGATCGGGATATTCATTCTTAAAAATATTGTAGCAGTGCGGGCAGATAGTAATGATTTTAGTAACATCATATTTTTTAAAAGTCGCGATTACCTGAAGGGCCTGCATTTGATACAGCATTTCGTTGCCGGCACGGCGGGCAGGATCACCGGTACACGTCTCCTCCTTTCCAAGAACCGCATAACTCACTCTAAGATAAGTAAGTATTTTAGTAAAAGCCCTCACTACTTTTTTGTATCTGTCGTCGAAAGCGCCTGCACAGCCAATCCAAAAAAGAAACTCAGGCTTCTCTCCTTTTGCGAAAAGGTCAGCCATAACCGGTACTTCTGATTCTATATCCTTTGCCCAGAGTATCCTGTCTTCAGATGAGTATTGCCAGGGAGCTCCATTATTTTCGATATTTGAAAAGATCGCATTCAGTTCTGCGGGTGCTGCAGCTTTCTCCATTACAAGGTACCTGCGCATTTCAATTATCATTGCTACGGGATTAATGTTGAGTGGACATTCGATAGTACAGGCATTGCAGGTTGTGCAAGCCCATAACTCTTCCGCCGTTACAACATCAAGTAATGACTTGTCATCGGTGAATTCAATCCCATGTTTCCTTACATTTTTGCCAATATATTCAAGCCTGTCGCGTATATCCATAACGATCTTCCTTGGTGATAACTTTTTACCGGTAATGTTAGCCGGACAACTCGATGTGCATCTGCCGCATTCGGTGCAGGTATATGCTTCCATCAGGACTTTCCATGAGAAGTCCCTGCAATCCCTGGAACCAAACTGTCCAATTTCTTCATCTCCCCCTGCTGCATTATTTTCAATATACCCTGAAAGCATCATTTTTACTTCCTTTGTAATTGAAGGCATATGATCCATCTTCCCCTGCGGATCAAGCCTGGAATAATAGACATTCGGAAATGAGAGAAAAACATGAAAGTGTTTTGAATATGGAATATAATTAAGGAATGCAAGTACACCAATGATGTGAAACCACCAGCAAAATCTCTCCATGAAAACAAGTGTTCCGTTTGATAATCCTGAAAATAATGGCTGGATTAATCCGCTGAGAAGAAAAGACCCGGCTGCTGCATAATGGGGATCATGACGGATCTGAAGAATCCCATCGCTTGCATTCATGACAAGAATTGCGCCCATAAGGAAAAGTTCTGTGACAAGGATTATATTGGCATCCGAACGGGGCCATAATTTCATCTCACTGCTCCAGAACCTCTTGACCCTGATAATATTCCTCCTTGAAAGGAATACAATACATCCGATTATAACAGCAATTCCAAAGATTTCAAAAGAGGAAATCAATACCGGATACAAACCTCCTGCAAAAGAAAAAAACCTGTGTGTCCCGAATATCCCGTCAATAAGGATCTCAAGCATTTCGATATTCACTATTATAAATCCGACATATACGAAAATATGCATAATTGCAGCTATGGGACGTGTTACCATTTTTGACTGGCCGATAGCAACTTTCGCCATTAACTTCCATCTTCGAAGCTTATTGTCATTAATTTTAAGAGGTTTCCCAAGTTTTATTTCCCGGGAGATGGTCCTTACCTTGAAATAAAATAATCCGGCAGCAAAAAAAAGTACCAAAATAAAAACCAGGTTGGGGATCATATCAAGTTCTTTTCGGATTAAACGAATTTGTCTGTTTTTCGGGGATAAATCAGGATTTCACTTCCCTTACCGCTTCAATCAATTTCGGCAGCACCTTGAATGCATCTCCGACGATTCCGTACTCTGCAGCCTCAAATATGGGAGCATCCTTATCAGTATTTATAGCAACAATACATTTAGATCCGCTAATTCCTGCCAGATGCTGTATTGCGCCGGAAATACCAACTGCAATATACAGGTTGGGAGCAATTATCTTGCCTGTCTGACCAGTATGCTCGTCTATTGGTCTCCACCCTTCATCAGCTACCGGACGGGAGCAGGCAGTAGCGGCACCAAGAAGTCCTGCAAGCTCTTCAATAGGGCCCCAGTTGTCAGGTGATTTCATCCCTCTTCCACCTGATACGACAATCTCCGCATCTGTCAGTAATATCTTTCCTGTCTGTTTCTGAACATCTTTTATTTCAGTTTTAACTAAAGAACTATCAATAGTAACATTCATGTTCTCAATTGAAGAGTTATTAGCTGTTTCATTAAGAACGAATGAGTTTTGTGCCAGGGTCAGTATCTTAATATCTGATTTTATCACAACATGTGCATATGCATTTCCTGAATATGTCTTTTTATAAACAGTGAAGGGACTTGTTTTAAGGGGCAGTTTGTTTACACCTGATCCTACTCCGGCTTTCAGTCTTACCGATAATCTCGGGGCTATCGCTTTTCCTGTGTTATTATTTGAGATTATTATTACCGATGCATTTTCTTTCAGTGCGATATCAGAAATCACATATGAATAAGCCTGACTATCGAGTGTTACAAGCAATTCATTATCAACATTTATGATTTTCTCTGCTCCGTAATTTCCAAGTTTTTTAAGTTCCGAGTCATCAATTTTACCGATTGAGAGAGCTGTTACAGAGGTATTGATCATTTTTGCTACTCCTGATGCATAAGAGACAAGTTCAAAGGTAAGTTTCTTAAATTTCCCGTCCCAATTTTCTGTATATACTAATACTGACATATTTGTAATGTATTATTTATTATTTATGATCAAATTATTTTTGCTTCATTCTGAAGCAGGTCGATAAGTTGTCCGGGATTTTCTGCATCAATGAATTTACAGGCTGCCCGCATAGGTGGTTTCTCCAAAACAGTAATTTCTGTGAGCGGCTCAAAAGGAAGGGGTTCAGACAGCTTCAGTGGTTTTGTCCTTGCCATCATAATTCCTCTCATAGCTGCTATACGGGGTTCTTTGGCAATTCCCTTCTGGACTATTGCCACGAATGGCGCCGATATTGAAATAACCTCTTTCCCTCCATCTGTTTCCCTGGTAATTATCGGATTATCGTCATCAATGGTGATACCTGAAACCGCTGAAACAGAGGGGATATTGAGGAATTCTGCTATCATTCCTCCCACCAGGGAACCGTTATAATCGCTTGATTCAATACCGCAAAAGATTATATCAAACTGTTCTTTTTTAATAACTTCAGCAAGCTGGGCGGCAACATAATAGGCATCTGAAGATTCAGAATTTATCCTGATAGCTTCATCAGCGCCAATTGCCAGCGCTTTTCTTATTGTTGGCTCGGATGTTGCCGGACCCACATGGGCTACAGTAACAGATTTAATCCCATTTGACGGATCATCCTTTAGTTCCAGGGCACGGGTAAGTGACAGCTCATCCCATGGATTTATAACCCACTGAATACCAGTTGAATCAATAGAGGCATCCCCCTCATTGAATTTGATCTTTGTTGTTGTGTCAGGCACATTGCTAATGCATACCAGTATCTTCATCAGGGCTGATTTTAGTCTTTTAGTTAATATTCAATTTATTACTTTATATCACAGGTTCAGTCAGGCTGACCTGAAGCGGCAAATATAACAAAATATGGTTCAGATACAAATCACCAGTGTTCCATTTTATAAACATGTTCGAAATAACAATTTAAGTTATCTGTTTAAATTACTGATTATTGTATATTGCAAATTATAATAAATCAGATCCTGTTCGAAATATCCATGTCGTTGAGATAATCGTATAAAACAGATTTTCCGGGAAGTTTTTTAAAGAATTTTAAATTATATAGTATAAATTCGAGGCTCCGGAATCAATAAATAACCGGTAAATGTTTTGAAGAATAGTATAAGAACATATGCAGGTGTCATTCTGGCAATGATCTTCTGGTCGTTCTCTTTTGTCTGGTTCAAAATTGCCAATGAAATATACCTTCCTCTGACAATTGTCTTTATCAGACTTGTTATTGCTGTGTTGCTCCTCACCATATTTCTTTTTTTTACAGGGGGCTTCATGAAAATAAAGAAAACTGACAGAAAGTATTTCTTTGTTCTGGCACTGTTCGAACCATTTTTCTATTTCCTTGGCGAAAGTTACGGGCTTACTTATGTTTCGGCTACCGTTGGATCTGTTATCATTTCAATAATACCGGTAATTGTAGCGCTGGGTGCATGGATTTTATACAGGGAAAAGCTTAGAATAATCAATTATGCAGGTATTATCCTGTCATTTATCGGTGTGATAATATTTATCCTCAACAGGGATGGAACCATCTCATTCAGTATTAAAGGATTATCATTATTACTCCTGGCTGTAATATCAGCAGTTGGCTTTAATCTCACCTTGAGCAGGCTTGTAGGTACCTACAGCCCGGTTTTCATTGTGACAGTGCAGAACATTATTGGAGTGGCGCTCTTCCTGCCTGTTTTCCTGATTACCGATCTTCATCAGTTCATTAATACACCTTTTGTTGCCAAAAGCTTTATCCCTATTATTGAGCTGTCAGTTTTTGCCTCATGCGGAGCCTTTATTCTGTTTGCATATTCAATAAAAAAAATTGGAGTGTCGAGGGCAAATGTTTTTACAAACTCCATCCCTATATTCACTGCTGTATTTTCATTTTTCATTCTTGGTGACAAACTTACATTACAGAATATAGCAGGCATGGCAATTGTCATTACAGGTCTTTTCATGTCACAGATCAACGGCCGTCAGAAAAAAACTGATGAAGGTCTTGCTCTGACAGGCAAAACCGGCTGATCGCTCCGTTATATATCCTTCTCATTAATACTAATTTACATTAAGAGTCCGTTTACTTAAAATCCTGCTATATTTGAAACTGATTGAAGCGATGGTTAAAAGAATCATATATATCCTCCTGGTAATTATGCTTGTTCCGGCTTTGAAAGCACAGACAGGAGGTGATAATGTATATGAATTCCTGAACCTGACTCATTCAGGCCTCATCTCTTCGCTTGGAGGAACAAACGTGTCGCTTAATACTGACAATCTTAATTCGGCATATCATAATCCGGCCCTGCTTAAGGCCAATATGAATAATAACATTGCTTTAAATTATGTCAACTATTTTGCAGGAGTGAACTATGGTCTTGCCATGTACTCAAGATCATTTACCGGCACAGGTAATTTTGCTGCAGGAATGACCTATCTGAATTACGGTTCATTCATTGCCGCAGATGCTTCAGGGATCATCACGGGTTCTTTCAAAGCGTCAGAATATGCCATGTCAATTATATTTTCACGGGAGATCGATACATTGTTCTCGCTAGGAATTAATTTTAAGCCTGTATTATCTCATCTTGAAAACTATACGTCATTTGGATTTGCATTTGATATAGGAGCCGGGTACAGAAACCGGTCCGGTCTTTTTTCTGCCGGTTTCGTAATTAAGAATGCGGGCCTTCAGGTCACCAGGTATGCAGGGGAAGAACGTCAGAAGCTGCCTTTTGAAATACAGGCAGGTATATCACAAAAGCTGGCATATGCTCCATTACGATTTTCAATAACTCTGAAACATCTGGAAAAATATGACCTTACCTGTCAATATAATGATACAATATCGACGAGTGCTGATTTTCTTCTTGACTCAGAATTCTTTGAAAATATGATGAGACATATTGTTGTGGGTGCAGAGCTGATTCCTCATAAGAATTTTTATCTAAGCGGAGGATTCAACTACCAGAGAAGACGTGAATTGATGATTGAATCGAAAATTTCTTTGGCAGGATTTTCATGGGGATTCGGGGTCAATACCTCATTTCTGAATATCGAATTCGGAAGGGCTGCTTATCACCTGGCAGGGTC